>CABUWK010000028.1 GCA_902495325.1 uncultured Acidiphilium sp. | reverse complement strand
TACTTACTACAACAATGAGAGAATATCTCTCAAATTGAAAATGAGTCCGGCACAATACCGAACTCAATCTCAAATCATTTAATTAAAATATTTTGTCCAACTTTTGGGGTTCACTTCATCGGGAACGCAGCCTTCTTCTTTTCCTTTTATCCCCGGATCACGGATCCGGGCTTCAGTTTTTGTATTTCTGGCGCGCACAGTAAGAAGTGTGCAGCAAGTGATGCGCTTTTTCAGAGCACGGTTCTTCCAGAAAGTCCTCGTATAACTTGATTATCTCAGGATTTTTATGAGACGCACGGAGCGGTCTGCTCTCGTCCTCACGGTACAGAGCCGCCGCCCGTTTCTCTTTATAAGTATCGAGAATATCGGCGTCTTCGTCCGGAAGGAAGCAAGGCTGAACGTACGGTTGCCCGCCGCCCGCCACGCATCCGCCCGGGCATCCCATGATCTCGATAAAGAGATAGGGGCTCTTTCCCTCGCGGATCTGATCGAGCAGGACCTTTGCGTTTTTCATCCCGTGCGCGACGGCAACCTTCACCGCGGTTCCGGCAAGATTATAACTTGCTTCTTTAATACCTTCGAGCCCGCGTACTTCGGTGAGTTCCGCCGTTTTCAGCTCTTCTCCCGTGATCTTATACGCCGCCGTTCTGAGCGCCGCTTCCATCACGCCGCCCGTTGCGCCGAAAATCACGCCCGCGCCCGTATAATCGCCGACGATATCGTGATCGAATTCCTCTTCGGGAAGTTTATCGAAACGAATCCCCGAACGACGAATGAGTTTTCCGAGTTCCCTCGTCGTCAGAACGGCGTCCACGTCTTTCAGCCCGTCGACCTTAAGTTGTTCTCTCTCTTTTTCGAACTTCTTTGCCGTGCACGGCATGATCGATACGACGAACATATCCTGAGGATTCACGCCGATTTTTTCGGCATAATAATGCTTCAGGATCGCCCCGAACATTTCGTGCGGAGATTTGCAGGAAGACAGATGAGGGATCAGATCGCCGTAATTGTATTCGCAGTAGTTGATCCACCCCGGCGAACAGGATGTGATCATCGGAAGAGTTCCGCCGAATTTTATTCTTTCCAGAAGTTCCGTCGCCTCTTCCATAATGGTAAGATCCGCAGCATAGTTGGTATCGAAAACTTTTTTGAATCCGAGCCTGCGGAGTGCGGCGACCATCCTTCCCGTCACCAGAGTACCGATCGGTTCGCCGAATTCTTCGCCGAGCGCTGCCCTTACCGCAGGTGCCGTCTGCACCACGACGTATTTGCCTTCCGCCATCGCGCGGTCTACCCTGTCGATCTCGGAAACTTCCGTCAGCGCGCCCGTCGGGCAAACGCTTACGCACTGCCCGCAAAGGATACAAGGCGAATTTGCGAAACTTCTGTTTTCCGCCGGAGCGACGATGGTGTTAAATCCTCTTTTCTCAAATCCGAGAATGCCGAGCCCGTGCGCGTTTTTACATCTTTCCACACATCTTCCGCACAGCACGCATTTCGACGTATCCCTCTGAACGGACGGCGTAAGGCGATCGATCGTAACGGGGGTATGCGCCCCTTCGTACATGTTTTCTCTCGCGCCGGTCAGCTTTGCCACGTGCAGAAGTTCGCATTTTCCGTTTTTGTCGCACGTCTGGCAGTTCATGTTATGATTGGAAAGAAGAAGCTCCACCGAAGTTCTTCTCGCCTCTGTCGCCTTGGGAGAAGAAATTCTGATTTCCATTCCTTCCGCCACGGGATATACGCAGGACGCCACAAGCCCTCTCGCGCCGGTCGCCTCTACCAGACAGACGCGGCAGGACCCCTTCGAGCATTCCCCGTGATGAAACGAACAAAGAGACGGGATCTCGTATCCGCAACTTTTTGCCGCTTCGAGTATCGTCATTCCGGCTTCCACCTCGTAAGGCACGCCTTCTATTTTTATATTGATTCTGGACATCACCCTTTTCCTCCGCTTATTTCTTGACAATCGCTTTGAACTTACACGAAGCGATACACATGCCGCACTTGATACATTTGCTCTGATCGATCGAGAACGGCTCTTTGCCGATGACGCCCGTAATGGCGTTTACCGGGCATTGCCGCGCGCAAAGGCTGCATTTTTTGCACTGATCGGGCTGGATCTCGTAAATCATCAGTTTTTTACAGACGTGCGCCGGACAGCGTTTGTTCACGATATGAGCAACGTATTCGTCTCTGAAATGAGAAAGCGTGGATAAAACGGGATTGGGAGCCGTCTGCCCGAGCCCGCAGAGAGAATTGCTCTTTACGTTGCGGGCAAGCTCTTCCAGCTTGTCGAGATCATCCATAGTCGCTTTGCCGCGGGTGATCTTATCGAGAATTTCAAGCATTCTCTTCGTTCCGATACGACAGGGCGTACACTTGCCGCAGCTTTCGTCGCAAATAAATTCCATATAGAATTTCGCAACGTCTACCATGCAGTTGTCTTCGTCCATCACGATCGCGCCGCCGGATCCCATCATGGAACCTTTCGCGATCAGGTTGTCGTAATCGATCTCCGCGTCAAGATCGTCTTTCGTAAGACATCCGCCGGAAGGTCCTCCCGTCTGAATAGCTTTGAATTCTTTCCCGTTCGGGATCCCGCCGCCGATGTCGTAAATAAGCTCGCGCAGGGTCGTTCCCATGGGGATCTCGACCAGCCCGACGTTGTTGATCTTACCGCCGAGCGCGAACACCTTCGTTCCCTTCGATTTTTCCGTTCCGTATTTCGCAAATTCCGCCGCGCCCTTTCTCATGATATACGGCACGCACGCAAGCGTTTCCACGTTGTTGATGATCGTCGGTTTTCCCCAAAGCCCTTTGACCGCCGGGAACGGAGGACGGGGACGAGGCATACCTCTCTGCCCTTCGATGGAGTTCAGAAGCGCCGTTTCTTCGCCGCAGACGAATGCGCCCGCGCCGAGACGGATATGTACGCGGAAGGAAAAATCCGTTCCGAGAATATTATCTCCGAGAAGCCCGATGCTCTCCGCCTGACGGATCGCAAGTTTCAGACGATTCACCGCGACGGGGTATTCCGCGCGGACGTAAAAATAACCGTTCTGCGCGCCGATCGCATAGCCCGCGATCATCATTCCCTCGATCACGCCGAGGGGATTTCCTTCGAGGATGGAACGATCCATGAACGCCCCCGGATCCCCTTCGTCGCCGTTACACACGACGTATTTTTCGCCTTCCGGCTGGTTATAGGCAAACTGCCATTTTCTGCCCGTGGGGAAGCCGCCGCCCCCTCTGCCGCGCAACCCGGAATCGAGAATTTCTTTGATCACGTCCGCACGGTCGGTCTTAAGAGCTTTCGCAAGCCCCGCAAACGCGCCCGCGCCGAGGTTTTCCTCGATATCTTCCGGATTCAAACTGCCGCACCCGTGCAACGCGATACGGACCTGCTTTTTATAAAAGTTGATATCGTCCTGTTTGGAAACTTTTTCCTGCGTGACAGGGTCGACGTAAAGAAGACGGTCTACGACCTCTCCCCCCTCGATATCCTTTTCCACGATCTCTTCCACGTCTTCGATCTTTACCATACGGTAAAGGGTATCTTCGGGATAGATCTTCACGAAAGGTCCCTGCGAGCAGAAGCCGAAACACCCGACTTGATTGACCGTCACCTTTTCGCCGAGGTTCTTCTCCGCGATCAGTTCTTCGAAACGGGTTTTGATCTCGTCCGAACGGGAAGACAGGCATCCCGTTCCCCCGCAAAGCACGATGTGGCGTTTGCCGTCGCTCCCGGTAAACTTGGCGTCGAGACAAGCCGCGCAATCGTGAGCTCTTCTTTCCAGATCTTCAAAACTTTTTATCATAATTCCCCTCCCGCCGCTCTGTATTCTTCGATCACTTTCGGTACGGAATCCACCGTCATTTTCGGATAAACCTTTCCGTTTATCGATACCGCCGGCGCGATACCGCAGGCGCCGATGCAACGAAGGGCGTCGAGGGTGAACAGCCCGTCTTCCGTCGTTTCGCCCGGTCTGATGCCGAGTATTTCGGAAAACTTATCGATCACCTGTTGCGCGCCTTTCACGTAACAAGCCGTGCCGAGACAGCACCCGATCACGTATTTCCCCTTCGGCATGAGCGAGAAGAAAGAATAAAAAGTTACCACGCCGTAAATTTCCGCGACGGAGATACCCGTTCTCGAAGAAACGATCTCCTGCACCTCGAGCGGGATATACCCGTATTCTTTCTGCACGTCGCTTAAAATCATCATCAGCGGCGTTTTCTCGTCAACGTATCTGTCGCAGATCTCGTTGATTTTAGCGACTGCCGCTTCGCTTAAATGAGACATTTTCGTCCTCCCGATAAGATATATTTTGTGTAGCGGGAAACGCCGCGGGAAATCCGTACCCTTGTCCGGCGAATCAGATATCTCAATATTTATATAGCTACATATCAATTATTATACATCACTTCTTTTCCGTTGTCAACAGGGAAAAGCAAATTTTAAGGAAATATTTTATTTTTTCCTATTCCCTCTCCCCGCTCGGGCTTTCGTTCCGCCCGCCTTCGCTTCCGGCGGGATACCCGCATTTCCGGGTATCCCGGGCAAGGTTCGTGTTCTTCTTGCCGGGCATAAAAAAAGGGAGGAAAAACAAAGGCGTTTTCTCCTTCGTTTCTCTTCCCTTCTTTTTCTATTAAAATATATCATTTAACAACTTATAGAGTATTTTATTCTGTTTTATCCTCACGTCTTTTTTCCGCGGGCGTGCGGCTTTCCCCGTTACGGTTTTCCCTGTCCGCATCGCGGAAAGTGATACGGTTTCTGCCGTTGTTTTTCGATTCGTAAAGAGCGCGGTCGCACGCCGTAAACAGTTCCGAAGAACGGAATTCCGTCCCTTTCGGTAGAAAGATCCCGCCGACGCTGACCGTCGCCCCGATCCGGCTTCCGTTTTCGCCCGGAATTTTACCGACGAAAGTTTTTCCTGCAGGGTTTCGCACACGGCGATCCCTTCTTCCCTTCCGCAATCGGGCAGAAAAGCAAGAAACTCCTCTCCGCCCCACCGGCAATACAGTGCAGACTTCGGAAAAACGTTTTTCAGTTCTTCCGCATGTCGGACAAGCACGCAATCTCCCGCGGCGTGCCCGTAGGTATCGTTCAGATTTTTAAAAAGGTCGATATCCCAGAGCAGCATAACGCTGTCCCCGTCCGTCTGCCGTCCGTTGTATTTTCTCGCGATTTTACGATTGAACCAATAGCGATTTTTCAGCCCCGTCAAAGCGTCCGTTTCCGAAATTTCCTTCATCCTGTTTTTCACGGAAACAAGCTCCGTCTGCGTTTTCGAACGCATGTCTTCGAACCAGAACCCGACAAAGAAAAACACGACGTATACGATCGGAAAACGGATGCGAAAATCGGCAGGATAATCGTAAAACAGAAGTTTCCCGCCGAGGGGAAACCAGAACAGAAACACGAGGACCGCAAACATGGCGGCACACATCGCCGAACCTTTCGCTCTGCCGAGCAGAGTGATGCCGCTTGCGGGCAGAAGCAAAAGCCACATTGCGGAAATTCCGGAAACCCCGCCCGTCAGCAATATAAACGTAAACAACGCAACCGTGGAAACGCCGAACAGAAAATAATGCCGCGTTTTCGCGCATTTCATTGCCATAAGCCAGCAAACGTTCGCCGCCGAGCAACCCGCATATACAAAACAGACGATCGACAGCGTTTTCTTCCCGCCGACGGCATTCAGAATCGCCATCGTCAGCGCAACGCCCGTCAGCACGAGTGAAACCACAAGCAGCTGAAAATAATTGCGATAAGAATCGTCGACTATTTTCTGTTTCAGATTTTTATCTTCTTCATTCCAGTTTTTCGGATCTTGTTCCGCCATAACTCCCCTTTGCCCTTTTTCTGTCAGAATGCCCGTATGAGGTACCTGTCACACATACCGCTCGATTTTTACCGCAAAATTATTTTTTTTCGTCTTTCCGAGCGTTTCCCCGACCCGGAATTTTCCATAGCCGCGCGCCGTGACGACAGAGCCTTGTTTCAATTCTTTATCTCCGCCGGCAGGGATCTTCCCGTCGATCGAAACAAACTGCTTTTCGAAAAGTTTCTGCCCGTCCGAGCGGGATAAATTCCACACGGCACACACAAAAACGTCCGCCCGGAAAGACGTTACGATCGTTTCTTTCTCTTCCGTCTTCGGGGCAAAATCTTCCGGAATCTCTTCCGCACATTCCACGGCAACTTGTTCCCTGCCCACTCTCAACAGCTCTTTTTTTATCATTTCCGCAGGGATCTCCGTAGTCACGACGTAGCAGAATTGTCCGTTTACGAATATATCGCCCACTTTTTCCCTTTCGATCCCGAGATTCAGGATCGCGCCGAGATAATCTCTGTGCGAAAGCGAAGACGCAAATTTTCCCGCACAGCAAATAATTTTCAGAACCGTGATCGGCGGCTCTTCGTCATATCCGAGCTCTTCCGGACTCCCGAAACGGGCAATCTTCCGTTCGGCAAAATCCGCCCCGCCGTAAAACGACACGTTTTTGCTTCCGCATACAGCCGTCGTTTCCGCCTGCTCCGACGGGGATAAAAAGGGCGTATACACATAAATTCCCCGCACGCGGGAACGCTCGTATAATTCCGTTATTCTTTTTTCGAACGATTTTTCCATCCGTAATTTCCGTAAGCCTCCCATTCGTTACCGAAAATAACGAATCCGAACCCGAGCCCGAAGTGATATGTTCCATTATATAACACCGTAAAACTTCTGTCAAATTTTTCCTGTCGCAATTCAATAAATTGTATAAATATTTATTCCGCCCTTACTTTCTGCGGGACAAAATCCGACAGAATTCGTTTTCCTTTTCTTTTTTTCCGTAAAAGGGAAAAACGATTTGAATTTTACCGCGGGATATGATATAATATAAGCGAGAAAATTTGCTTGCAAGGATTTTCGAGCGCTGTGTATTTCAACAGAAACGGCGATTTGGCGAAGACAAAGCGCATGGCAACGGCAGTTGCCGACAAAATTCTATTTTGTCTCGTTTCTATGTTATTATAGAATCAAAGATTTTTATTAAGGGGGCTATCCGACATGTTTCGTATTCTTATCGCGGAGGACGATTTCGGCACGCGAAAACTTATGACGGTCGTTCTGAAAAACGGCGGCTACGAGCCGATCGCCGCCGCAGACTGCAAAGAAGCCCTCGCTTTCTACGAAAAAGAAAAACCAGATCTCATCCTTGCCGACGTGATGCTGCCCGACGCCAGCGGGTTCCGCCTGACGGAAGCGATCCGGAAAAAAGACGCGGACATCCCGGTGATCATCGTGACGGCAAAAAATTCTCAATCGGATAAGCGATACGGCTTTCTTGTCGGGGCGGACGATTATATGACGAAACCCGTAGACGAAGAAGAACTCCTTCTCCGCATCAAAGCCCTGCTGAGAAGAAGCAAGGCGGCATGCGAACAGAAACTTGTCTTCGGAAACCTCACCGTCGATTATCCGGAGAAAAAAGCGGAGATCGACGGCAAGGACGCAGACCTTACCCAGAAGGAATTTCTTCTTCTGTTCAAACTGCTCAGTTTCCCCGGGAAAATTTTCACCCGCAACGAACTGATGGAAGAAATATGGGGATCTTCCGAAAAGGACGACCACACCCTGAACGTACATATCCGGAGACTGCGCGAAAAACTGGAACAGGCAAACGGCGTCGAAATCAGATCGGTAAGAGGGCTCGGATACAAAGCCGTCCGCCTGTGATTTCCGGTTTTCAAAAAACGCATATACGAAGGTATAAGCCCGTATAAGCCGATTATCATTAAATTTTGCCGAAGGCGGGAAATCCATGAAAAAATCGACAAAGCAAAAATTTCGTTCTTACAATCTTCTCTGCGGAGGGATCGCATGCTCCGTTTCGGCGGCTGTCGCACTGATCGCCGCGGCGGTTCTTCCCGTAAAAAAAAGTTCGCCCGCAACCGTCGTGTTCGCGATCCTGTTTTCGTTTTTACTTTCCGTTGCGGCGGGAACGATCGTTTTCGCAGCCCGAGCAAAGCGTTCGCAGGCAGATGAGGAAAAAATCTTTTCCGCGATCGAAACCATTGTTTCGGGGAATTACGAGATCCGCCTCGGTGAACTCTCCGGTACTTACGATAAAGCGGGAAGAGCGATCGAAAAACTTGCGGAAACGCTGAAGAACTCCGAAAAGGCGAAGGCGGATTTCATCGGGGATTTTTCGCATGAACTGAAAACGCCGATCGTCTCCATCCGCGGATTTGCAAAGATCCTCGCAAAGGGAAACCTTACGGAGGAAGAAAAACGGGAGTACGCCGACGTGATCGTTGCGGAATCGGAACGGTTGATCGGGCTTACAACCGATACCCTTCTCATCAACAGGCTTGACAACGACGTATTTACCGACGCAAACGTTTCTTTTTCTCTTTCGGAAACCCTTCGTAAATGTATTCTTTTTTTACAGGAAGAATGGGAAAGAAAGGGGCTTGACGTCGAAGCCGATTTTGAGGAGTTTTTTTATATCGGCAACGAATGCCTGCTGTCTCAGCTTTTCATGAACCTGATCGAAAACGCCGTCAAATACTCCCGCGAAGGGGGGAAAGTTGCCGTACGCATTGCGGAAGACGACAAAAAGCTTACCGTGACAATCACCGATAACGGCATCGGCATGAGCAAGGAAACGTTAAGCCGGATGTATGACAAATATTTCCGCGGCGACAAATCGCGTTCCGTCCCCGGAAACGGGCTCGGACTTTCTATCGTGAAAAGAATTGCAGACGTGACGGGCGCGGAAGTTTCCGCCGTCTCCGCCCCGAATAAAGGCACGGAATTTACCGTTGTCCTGAAAAAATAAAAAAAGGGAGAGCCCATATGAACAGAATCGTTTGTCCGCATTGCAAAAAAGAGTTCGAACTGGAAGACACCGATTATCTTTCCATCGTACAGCAGGTCCGCGACGAGGAATTCCGCAAAGCCGTCCGAGAAAAGGAAAAACAGCTCGCCGACTCGCGCGAAACGGAAATCGCGCTTCTGAGGGAAAAAACGACCGGGGAATGGAAAGAAAAGCTTGCCGATAAGGAGAAAAAGATCGCGGAACTTCATTCCGAGTTATCCGTAAGCGAAAGCAGGCTGAAGCTCGCCGTTTCCGAGGCAACGAAAGAAAAAGACAAGGAAATTTCCGAACTGCGTTCCTCTCTCATAGAAAAGCAGGCGGAGATCGCAAATAAGGAAACGGAAAAAAAGCTTGCCGTGACCGAAGCCGTAACAGACCGCGATAAGATGATAAACACCTTAAAAAACTCCCTGGAAAACAGGGAGCAGCAATACGCGCTCGATCGGAACGGTTTGAAACAGAGCTATGAGGAAAAGCTGAAGGCAAAAGACGAACAGATCGATTATTATAAAGATATGAAGATCCGTCTTTCCACGAAAATGATCGGCGAATCCCTCGAACAACATTGCGAAAACGAGTTTAACCGCTTCCGCGCGACGGGGTTTCCGAATGCTTATTTCGAAAAAGACAACGACGCCTCGAGCGGCAGTAAAGGCGATTTCATTTACCGCGATTATTCGGATGACAAGGTGGAATTTATTTCCGTGATGTTCGAAATGAAAAACGAATGCGAGGATACCGCAAAAAAGCATCGCAACGAGGATTTTTTCAAGGAACTCGACAAAGACCGCCGCGAAAAGAAATGCGAATACGCCGTTCTCGTCACGATGCTCGAAGCCGATAACGAACTGTATAACGGCGGCATTGTAGACGTTTCCCACCGCTACCCGAAGATGTACGTTATCCGTCCGCAGTTTTTCATCCCCCTGATCACCATTCTGCGCAACGCCGCGCTAAATTCTCTCGCCTACCGCAAGGAACTCATCGTCGCACGGGAACAGAATGTGGATATCACGAATTTCGAAAACGATATCAATGACTTCAAAGAAAAGTTCAATCGCAATTACCGCATCGCGAGCGAAAAATTCCAGGACGCGATCAAGGAAATCGATAAAACGATCGACCGGCTGAACAAAATTAAAGAGTCCCTGCTCGGCTCCGAAAACAATCTGCGCCTTGCAAACGAAAAGGCGGAAGATCTCACGATCAAAAAACTGACGAAAAACAACCCGACGATGGCGGCAAAATTTGCGGAACTTAAGTCGGAGAACTGACCGGCAGACGGCGCGGCATGATCCCGTCGCTCCTGAATCCGGACCGGAGCCGCAGGAATACGAGCATCTGCGGCAAGCCACGCGACCAACGCGTGGTTTTTCTTTATATCAAAAAAAGAACAGTCATAAGACTGTTCTTCTATGGAGCGGGAAACGAGATTCGAACTCGCGACGTTCACCTTGGCAAGGTGACGCTCTACCACTGAGCCATTCCCGCGGATTTAATGGTGGGAACAACAGGGCTCGAACCTGTGACCCTCTGCTTGTAAGGCAGATGCTCTCCCAACTGAGCTATGCTCCCGTTCACCGCGCTTATATACTATAACAGATTCCTACCGAAAAAGCAAGCATTTTTCAGTGGTTTTTAAATTTTTTTTCTTTAGGCTCAGCATTCGCTATCGCGAATGCTGAGCCTATCCTTAAGAAAATTTATTTTGCCGCTCCGTCGCCGACAAGTTTCGCCGTTTTCAGGAAACGCCTCACACTGTCGATCGCGCTCTGGCAAGCCGTAAGCTGAGAATAGGTTTCGCCGACGCACAGCGTGGTTTTCTGCGCGTTTCTGAGCTTGAAGAAATACCTGCCCTTCTTATCTTTATCGATGATGAAGTTTCCGGCAAGCCCGTTGGAACGGATCACGGTGACGGCTGTTTTGGCAGAGTTTTCCAATGTATAAGATTCGCTGCAAAGAAGAAGTTCGCCGTTCGAAGCGAAAAGCTTCGCCATATACATATTATCCACGCGGTCGATCACCCATTTCCCGGCATAACCGCTTTTCGTTTTCGTGTCATCCGACATATCCGAGGGCTCGTATTTCAAAAAGGTGAGATCTTTCTCGACTTCTTCCTGAACTGGCGCATCGGAAAATCTTTTTACAGATTCCACGGCGGAAAGGCAGGCGTTTTCCGTAGGATAAGTTTCGCCTACGCAGAGAAAACGGTTCCCGGAGGTTTTCAGTTTAAAATAGTAATGTCTGTTTTTATCGCAATAGATCTGGAAATTTTCACTCGCAATATTCTTTTTGATCGTCTGCACGCCTTTTTTCGCACCGTCGGCAGAAGAATAAATTTCGCTCGTTAAAATCACTTCGCCGTTATTCGCATAAAGGTAAGCAACGTATTCGTCGTCTCCCTTTTCTTTCACGACCCATTTTCCGACCACTTTTTTGGGCTCTTTCGCATTAGCTTCCGGCTCCGTTTTCTTTACGGTTTTCGGTTCTTTTTCTTTTGGCTCTTCCTTCTTTTTTGCGGAAGCTTTCGCCTTTTCCGCCTTGGCGGTTTCTTTTACCTTCACGGTTTTCTTAGCCGTTTTCTCTTCTTTTTCCGTTGCCTTTTCTTTAGCCATTTCGTTCATCTCCTTTTCGTTATCGGCATCTCCTGCGTTTTCTGCGGGATCTGCCGTTTCTTTTTCCGTTTCCTCTTTTACGGGAAGCGGTTTCAGCCAACTCAGTTCCGAGGTTCCTTTTTCTCTCACGCGGGCGGGAGCGGAGAAATCTGCGTCTTCCTCGGCATCGGTAATGGGGATCTCCGCCGCCATAATGGCTCTCTCCTCTTTTCTTGCCTTGCTTTTTTTCACCACCCGCAGAATAAACACAACAAGAACGACGAGAACGATCGCCGCAACGATACCCAAAACAACGATCGTATTATCGCGAATCCAACCAAACATCGATTGCCACCTCACTTTTCCGATTGACACGACTATATTATATCACGACTATATTATATAACAAATCGAAAAAACTGTCAAGCGCGAAAAGCCGCACCCGACAGTTTTTGTAAATCCTCATCATAAAGCAGGCATTCCCCATCGCCAAGCCTGCGGTTTAAAACCGTTATTATTCCACCGTAACCGATTTGGCGAGATTTCTCGGCTTGTCGGGATCGATCCCTTTTCCGACGGACACCGCATACGCAAGCCTTTGCCAGGGGATGATCGAAAGCATGGGCGAAAGTTCTTCGCCGAGATCTGATGTTGAAACGATCTCCGCAAACTCGCCGCGCTCTTTTCCGGCACCGAAACAGGAGAATAAAACAAGCTTCGCCCCTCTCGCCTTCGCCTCTTCCGCGGCGGAAAGCGTTTTAACAAACAGATCTTTCCTCGTTGCGAACACGACGGCAAGAGAATCGCCGTCCACAAGTGCGAGAAATCCGTGTTTCAGCTCGCCCGCACGGTAAGCCGTTGCGTTGACGTAAGCTACTTCCTTGATTTTAAGCGCGGCTTCCGCTGCAGTCACGTAATCGAGATCTCGCCCGAGCAGAAACAACTCCCGTTTCTCCCCGATCGTTTCCACCGCTTGCGAGATATCCGTTTCAAGCGCTTCCTTTGCTTTTCCGGGCAAAAGATTCACGGCGGAAAAATCTTTTCTCGCTAAAAATTTTGCAAGAATATACAGAACCGTAAGTTGCGCCACATACGCTTTCGTAGACGCCACGGCGATTTCCATCCCGGCAAATACCGGCAGTACGACGTCGGAAAGTCTGGCTATAGCACTGTAAACAACGTTTGTGACCGCTACAGTAACCGCACCTTTTTTCTTTGCGAGCTCCAGCGCGGCAAGAGTATCCGCCGTTTCGCCGCTCTGGGAAACGGCAACGAAAAGGGTATCTTCGCCGAGAATGGGATCGCCGTAACGAAATTCGCTCGCTACCACAGCCTGCGCTTCGATGCCCGTATTTTTGCGGATCAGTTCCGCCCCGTAAACGGCGGCATGGTAAGCCGTTCCGCACCCGACAAGTTTTACCCGAGCGATTTTCAGCAGATTGATGCCGTTCATTCTCTCTTCCATAAAACCGACGGAATAATTTCCCGTCACGGCGGAGAGAACTTCCGGAATTTCGGCGATCTCTTTTTCCATGAAATGCCGGTATCCTCGTTTGCCGTCCGCAATGCCTACGTGTCCGAACACGAAGGGCTTCTTTACGAGTTCTTCCTTCTTGTCGTTATAAAACGTGACCTTTCCGTCTCCCGCGATCGCAAAATCTCCGTCCTCCATCACGAAACAACGGTCGGTAATCCCTTCGAAGCAGCACACGTCGCTCCCGACGAAAATCTCTCCGCCGGAGATCGCCACGTAAAGCGGGCTTTTGTTTTTGGCAAGAAAGATCTTATCGTTCCCTTTCCGCGCCGCCAGGATCGCATAGCTTCCCCTCAGGCGGGAAATCGCTTCGACAAACCCGTCTATAAGCCGATCATCGACCTGTTTTTCCTCACATAACGGCAAGTATTTCTCAAGCAGATCCGAGATCGTTTCGGTATCGGTATCGCTCGAAAACGGAACGCCGGCAAGTTCGCCTTCCTTAAGAGATTTATAGTTTTCGATAATCCCGTTATGAACCACAGCCCACGATCCGCCCGCGGAAAGCTGAGGATGCGCATTTCTTTCTTCCGGCGCGCCGTGCGTCGCCCAGCGGGTGTGAGCGATCCCGCAGGTATACCCGCTCACCTTTTCCGCTTCTTTTGCAAGATTTTCCACCCTGCCTGTTCTGCGGATCACGAGAAATTCTTTGTCTTTCCCGAAAAACGCACAACCGGCGGAGTCATACCCGCGGTATTCCAACCGTTTCAGACTTTCCGTCAGAAACCCTTTCGCTTCTTTTTTTCCGATATATCCGGCTATTCCGCACATTGTTTATCTCTCCCCGTCGGCTTTCCGGACGATCTTTTCCAGAAGCTCGGCATATTCCCGATTTGTCTCTTCGTTTTTGCTTTCCACCATGATCCGGATCTTCGGCTCCGTGCCGGAAGCCCTCACCATGATGCGCCCGCCGTGACCGAGTTTATTTTTGAGCAGCGCGACTTCTTCCGAAAGTTCTTCGCTGTTAATGATCTTCAGCTTATCTTCCACCACGATGTTCAGATTGACCTGCGGATAGGGCGTGACGTCGGCAAGCGCTTCCAGGGTCGTTTTTTCCTCCGCCAGAACGGACGCGAGGAAAATTGCCGTCAGAATACCGTCTCCCGTGGTGTGATAGTTTTTGAGAATGATATGCCCCGACTGCTCGCCGCCGACGGACAAATCTTTTTCAATGAGTTTCTGCAACACGTACTTATCGCCGATATCGGTACGGATGAAGGAGATGCCTTTTCCGGCAAGAGCGTGTTCAATCGCCATATTCGTGTGGCTCGTACCGACGGCGGTATCCCCTTTGAGTTCCCCGTGCTTTTTCAGATAGCATGCGAGAATATAAATAATGGCGTCGCCGTCGACGATTCTTCCGTCCGCCGTCACCGCGATCAGACGGTCGGAATCGCCGTCGAAGGCAAACCCGACGTCCGCATTATACCGTTTCATACGGGAAACGAGAGTTTCCGGATGAAGCGCGCCGCAATTGTCGTTGATAAGAAGCCCGTCCGCGCGGCAGTTCGTCGCCACGACGGACGCCCCGAGCTTGCGGAAAACTTCGGGCGCAATGCGTGACGCCGCCCCGTTCGCCCCGTCGAGAACGACGGAAAGCCCCGCAAGAGAAACCCCTTTCACGCCGGTGAGAAAATCTTCGTATAACCGCACGGCGTTCGGGCGTTGTTCGTAAGAACCTACCCCGTCGTACTCGTTGATCTTAT
Organism: uncultured Acidiphilium sp.; assembly: GCA_902495325.1. Taxonomy (GTDB): domain Bacteria; phylum Bacillota; class Clostridia; order Christensenellales; family Borkfalkiaceae; genus UBA10281. The sequence continues at coordinate 12,849 of CABUWK010000028.1, read as the reverse complement.
TGCGGATAAAACAGCGTTCCACCCGTTCTTCTTCTTTATCGCCGAGCTTATAGCCGTTCTTGTCGAATATTTTAATGCCGTTATACTCTTTCGGATTGTGCGACGCGCTGATGACCACGCCGTAATCGGCGCCGAGCTTTTTCGTGAGATAGGCGATGCCCGCCGTAGGGCAAAGCCCGATATCGATCACCTTCGCGCCACCGCTCATCGCACCGAGGGCAACGGCAAGGGTAAGATATTCCCCCGTCACTCTCGTATCCCGCCCGATCACGACGACGGGCTTTTCCTTCAGCACCGAAAGCGCGTTTCCGCATTTATAGGCGATCTCATGCGTGAGATCTTCGTTCACGATCCCTCTCAATCCGTCCGTACCGAAAAACAGTCCCATATTATCTGTATCTCCTTCCCTTTCCTTTTTTATTTTCCTGACGGCTCCGCCCGATCACGAAATCGCCCTGCTCCGTATCTTCCGTAACGGTCGTGCCGGCGCAGACGTAAGACCCTTCCGCCAGATTCACGGGAGCGATCACGTTGCAGTTGCTGCCGATAAAACAATCGTCCCCCACGACGGAGCGATGTTTATTTTTCCCGTCGTAATTGACGAAGATCGCGCCGCATCCGATATTGCATTCCCTGCCCATATCGCAATCGCCCACATACGCAAGATGGGAAACCTTGGAACCTTCTCCCACGACGGAATTTTTGATCTCCACGAAATTTCCGATTTTCGCATTCTTTCCGATTTTTGCCTCCGGGCGCAGACGGGCGTACGGTCCGACGGAAACGCCCTCGCCGACGACCGCATTTTCCGCATGGCTGAACGAAAGGCTCGAACCCTTTCCCATCGTGAGCTTATCCGCAAAATTATTCGGATAAAGAACGCATTCCTCGCCGAAGGAGGAATCCCTGACGAAGTTATTCGGATACACCTCGCACCGGCTTCCGAAAGACGACCGCTCCGCGCGGCTGTTTGCATAAAAATAACAGTTTTCGCCGATCGTGACGTCGATCAGAACGTTTCCCCGCTCGATCGTAACCCCGTCGGAAATTTTTACGTTACCCGAAAGGACGCATTCCCCGGCGATCGAAACGTTTTCTCCGATTTCGATCTCACCGCGGAAAACAACGCCCGGAAATCTCTCTTCCAGAGCTTTCGTATTTTCCATAGATCCTCTCCCTTTCCGCATTTGCGGACGTATGATTCTTTTACCGGCAGGCTTAGCATTTGCTATCATTCGCCGTTCCGGCATGCCCGGAAAACCGACCCCCGATTTTAAAAATCATGAAAGCCGTATTTAAGGCTCAACATGACCAATATTATAATATAACACAAAAAAAACGTCAAGCGATTTCAAATAATTAATAAATATTTTTATGTAACTTATATTATCTTTCAATATTGAGCAAAAAGACACGAAAACACGATTTTGAAATCACGGGGTGAAAAACAAAGAAAACGACATATATCGTCATCTCTTACCCCGCACAAAACAAAACGTGCGAAAACCCGCTTTTCCGAAGGAGATCCGTTCCGCAGACAACCCCCCTTCCAATCCTATGCCGAAAAAAAGAAAAGGGTGCGTTTAAACGGAGACAAAACGGGAATAATAAAACCGTGCCGGTCGTGCCCCTTCGGGAACGGCGGTACGCGAAACAAGCAAAAAGGAGAATATTATCATGAACCCGTTTCTCGAAAAAGCGGCGGATGCCGAAGAGTATCTCGAACCCGTACAGAAACTTTACCCCAAGGCTTACGACAAAAACGAAGTCGACCCTTATACGAAGACAAGGATCATCCTTGCCTGCGGTGCCGAATTCGAAGCCAACTGGTTCTCCCACCAGTTGCAGCGCACCACGGAAGACAACGATTTCCGCAGACAGCTCGCCTTTCTTCGTTTTCTCGAAAAGGAGCAGCAACAGAAGCTCGCCAACTTAAAGCCGATCGACGAAACCTTTCTCGAAACCACCATTTCTTACGAACAGTTAGCCGTGGATCTCACGGCGGAGCTTGCGAAGAAAGAAAAGAACTTTTCGGTAAAAAAAGCCCTCGACTTTGCCTTGCTCGAGGACTTCGACCACCTTTACCGCTATTCCGATCTGCTTGAAAACGACGAGGGTATCCATGCGGAAACCCTTGTGGGGAACTATACGGAAATCATGCCGGCGCGCCCGACCGTTTCCCACCACCGCCACCCGTTCGATAACGTGAAAAAGCCCGTCGATTCCACTAAAGACGATACGCAGACCGTTCTCTGCACCATGATCATCACCGCGGCGGAACAGCAGACGATGAATTTTTATATGAACGGTTCCGCGACCTACCGGAACGACGCCGGCAGAAAGCTTTACGAAGAGATCGCCCTGGTGGAAGAGGAACATGTGACCCAATACGGAAGCCTGATCGACGCTTCCGCCGACCCCTTGGCGTGCCTGTTATGGCACGAATTCGCGGAATGCTATCTGTACTGGTCGAATTACAACACGGAAACGGACAAACGGATCAAAAAACTTTGGGAGTTTTATTTCGAAACGGAACTTTCGCATCTTCACGCCGTGAGAAAAATCGTGAAGAAAAAGCTGAAAAAAGATTACGACGAAATCATAAAAGACCCCGTTTTCCCCGAGCCCCTTTCCCTGCACGAAAACATTGCCTACGTGCGGGATATTCTCTCCTCCACCGTACAGTTCACGGGCGATCTCGAGGACTATAAAAACGTTTCGGACGTCGGAGAAAAGGACAGATATTTTGCCTACCGCGGGAAATTCTGCGCCCCGGTTTCCGGCATGCCCTCACACAAGGTGATCAAAGATTATATCGCCGCGAGAGGGAAAGACTATCGTTTCGAAACGGACGAACACCCGATCGGCGCACTGAAATCGCGCACGACGGACAACGTTAAAGTCGGGTTCGATCCGTCGGAAGCAAAAAGCACCCGTTTCAAAGCAAACTGAAACCATTTTACCATCCCGCCCCGCAAGCTCCTTTATCCATTTAAAATTTCCGTAATAAATCGTCGGATAAACGACTTATAGGCTGACAAATTAAAACCCCGCCGCATTTTCCGTGCGACGGGGTTTTGATCGGCATTTTTTAGCTTCAGTCCGTTTGTTTTTCGTAAAGAGCGACGCGGTATGTTTTATCCTGATATTCGGTATGAAAGGTTTCGCTCTTTACAAGCGACCACTCTTCCCTCCCGCTTAAAAAAGCCTCCGTTCTTTCGCCGCTTACCACCCACACGCGCCCGCCAAGAGAAGTGAGCTCTTCGCAATCCACATCAGGTACCACATAGCAATTTTCCCCGAACGCCCGATAAGCTTTTTCCACGTGCCAACCGCTGCAATTCGCAAAATAACACGTCACCTCGGGAAACGATACGGTAAACACATATTCGACGCAATTGTCCGAAAAGAAGATATCTCCCTCTTTCAGATCTTCCGACACATAGGCGATCATATCGTCGTAACCGCTCGAAAAATCCGCTTTTTCGAGGAAGTACCCGTTTCCGGCAAACGCCGCCGCAATCAGGCATAAAACCGCCGCCTTCACCCTTTTCGACCCGATCGCCGACAGAGCGGAAGCAAACACGAAGCAGGTGAGCCCGAAAAACGTCATCGTGTAGCGAACATAGTAAACGGGGCGGAAAAAGGAAACGAAAATCGTGATCGCAAGCAGATAGCCGATCGTTCTGAGGGCATATTCCGTTGCGGGAAGTTTTATTTTCTTTTTCTGAAAAAGATTCACGGTAAAAACAACGGCAGCCGTCCATAAAGCAACCAACCCGCCGCCTGCCGCATAATAAGCGACGGTGCCGTGCGGAATCACGTCTTCCAGCTGTTTTCCCGCAAAGGGATAAAAGCAGAAATCGAACACCCAATCGGGGGAATCGAAGGTGATCCAGCTTGCGCCGCCGTTCACGATCTGATAGAGGAAAATCGCCGCGCCGGGCAGATAACAACCGATCTGCCACCAAGCCCTTCCCCACCAGTTTTTAAAGTTGCCGAACCTCTTTTTCTCTTCGGAAAGCATCGCGAGATTCACGCATGCAACGGTAAACAGGGCAAAGTGATGGGTATAGGCGGAAAGAACGGAAAAAAGGACGAACAAGGCGGTATTCTTTCTGCAAGGGGCAACGTAAACCCGCCGCGCGTAAACGGCGGCAAGGGTGACGAAAACGCATGCGAGCGAGTACATTCTGATCTGCAACGCATAAAAAAGCCCCGCCCCGAGAAACAACGAGAAAAAAGTAAAATAAAGCCCCGTCTTCTCTCCGAAATCCTTTCGGATGTGGGAAAGCCCGATCGCCGCGAACAAAAGATAACACGCCGCGGAAAGCAGACGCATGGAGATCACCGTTCCGCCGAAAGGAAGGGTGAAAATTTTCAGAAGAGCATAGTAAAGGGGCGGGTGCACGTCGTGTACCGACCAGCGGACGAGTTCGAAAAGATTCCTGCTCAGAAGTCCTACGGTATAAGCCTCGTCAAACCAGAGCGCGTCGAAAAAGGCAGACGGGATATAGATCGCCGCCCCGACGCACAGCAACGCGATATGAAGAAAAAGAAAGAGCTTTCCCTTTTCCGTTTTTTTGTTTTCAGCCGTGATTTCGTTCGTCATTCGTAATTTCTCCATCGTCTGCCGGCATGAACCGCCGGACGTCCCGGATCGTTTTGCCCCTCAGAGCTTTCCGGTTTTCACGCATTTTCCGGTTTCGCGCATTTCCCGGTTTATCTGCCGTTACGCTTTTTGCCGGCGATCATATGAAATGCGATATAAAGCCCGACAAGCAGCAGAACGCTTCCCGCAAGAATGAGATACATCGCACCCGTTTCCACGCGGGTGCCGAAAAAGTAAACGTTGCAATCCACACTGTCGCGGATCCCGTCCACGACTTCCGCGGGGAAACCCTGTTTCGCCATTTCTTCGAACGAGCCGCGAAGCATCGTTTTCCGAAGGAGGCTGGTGCCGTAAGTTCCGGGCAGAAAAGCAAGGGTGTTTCTGAGCCCTTCTCCGAAATTCGAAATGGGCATATACGCGCCGCAGAGAAAGCCGTACCCCGCGCTGACGATCGTACCCACGGCGGAAGCCTGCCCGTCCGTCGAGAGGAAGAAATTCACACAGGAAGAAAACGCCGTTCCGAACGCAGTGAGAAGAAGAACGTTCAAAAGAAGAAGGAACACGTCCGCCGCGGTGAGATACCACCCGACCGCCGCCAGATAAATAAGGCTCGCCGCCGTCGCCGTGAAACCGATGATCAGCGTGGAAAAAAAGGAGGAAAGAAAATAACACAGTCCGAGCGTTCCCGCCTTTACGGGGGAAACGGTAAGATCGCGGATCGCCCCGCTCGTCTTGTCCTTGATCGTCAGCAGATTGGAACAGAACGCCACGGTAACGCAGCTTACCGCCAGAAGAGAGGATACGAGCTGCCCGCCCACGCAACCGTTTATCACGGCGTCGCTCACCGTCGCGCCGGCTTCTTTCAGGGCGGAACGGAAAGAATCGTCGTATACCTTTTTCAAAAAAGTGGCATACAGAACGAGAAGGATCACCGGGGTGATCAGCGAGCTGAAAAACATCCCCTTATCCTTAAAATACATTTTTACGTTGCGCTTTATCAGCGCGGCAATCGTTTTCATTTTTCGTCTCCCGTAAGCTTTTTCCCCGTAACGGCAAGAAATACGTCGTCCATTCTGCCCTTCGTGATCTCGTAATCGGTAAACACGTCCGGGTGCGCAACGATCATTCCGGTTGCCGCGGCGGTATCCGGAACGGAGATCCGGCAGGCGTTACGCAAAGCAACATAAGGAACGCCGAGCGTTTTCACCTTGTCTTCCGTTATGCCGTACAAGGTGATATAATCGCCCGTAAACCGATTTTTCAATTCGACGGGCGTTCCTTCCGCCGCGATTTTACCGTGGTCGAGAATGACCACGTAATCGGCGTCCGCGGCTTCTTCCATGTAATGAGTGGTAAGAAAAACCGTCATGCCGTTTTCTCTTCTTAAATCCGCGATCACCTTCCACAAAAGGCTTCTCGTCTGCGGATCGAGCCCCGTGGTCGGCTCATCCAGAATGAGAAGTTTCGGGCGATGCAGCAGCGCGCGCGCAATATCGATCCTTCTCTTCTGTCCGCCGGAAAGTTTCCCGAGCGTGCGGTTTAAAAGATCTTTGAAATCGAGCAGAGCCGCAAGTTCGTCGAGACGGGTGCGGAATTCCTTTCCGTAGATCCCGTAAAGAGCGGCGCGGCTTTCGAGATTGTCCTTCACGGTGAGGTCTTTATCGAGCCCGGAGCCCTGAAATACAACGCCGAGTTGCCTTTTGATGCCGTCCGGATCTCTGTCGAGATCGGTCCCGCAGATCTCCACTTCCCCGCCGTCTTTTTTCAGCTGTCCGCAAATAATGTTGATCGTTGTGGATTTTCCCGCGCCGTTCACGCCGAGAAAGGCAAACAACTCCCCTTCTTTTACGCGGAAGCTAAGGTCGTTTACGGCATGAACTTCGCCGAAACTCTTGTTTAATCCGCTGATCTTTATCAGATCGTTCATTTTTTATTCTCCCGTTTTATAATTCTTCGAAAAGTCCGCATCCCTTCTTTTTCAGATAACGGCGAAGGAAAACCGCCGCAACAAGGGTAATGAAAGCTAATACCCCCATGCAGAGCTCCGTTGCAATTCCTGCCATTCCCAAAAATAAAACCGATGCAAAACCGATAACCGAATACACGCCGCCGCCGAGCAAGCAAAGCCCCACGCACGCGCTGCGCTTGATCGCCGTGATCTCGTTCGTCCAGGAAAGGTCCGGCAATTTCAGCCCGAGAAAAAGCCCGAACAGATCGTACAACCACAGGAAAGAAAACACCTCGATCGCCGCAAAGATCCCTCCGACCGGCGTGAAAACCGACGCGATCGCCGCGCAGATCAGCGCAAAAACCGTCGGCACGAAAGCAAGCACGAACTGCACCGTAAGTTTTGCCCGCAACACCGCCCACGTATCGACGGGCAGCGAACGGATGATCCAGAGCGTTTTCCCTTCCAGAGAAACGGACGGCACGACCGTGCAGACCCCGCAAATCGCCAGACAAATCCCCATGCAGACGCCTATGCTCCCGTACGGAACATCACCGAGGGAGGCAAACAGATCTTTTCCCATCAGCACAAACACCCCGAGCGCGATCAGGATAAGCGCGCCGAACCCGCAGTTCAGAATGTAATTCGCGCTGGACGCAAACCGACGGAACTCCTTTGCGACCAGAGCGGAAAATACGCCTTTGCTCTTTGCCGGTTTCCCCGCCCGTCCCTTTTTCTCCTTCACTCTTCCCGAAACGCCGGAAGACGCGGCGATACGGAAGAAACTGCTTCTTAAAATCACCCAGATCGCAAAAAACAACGCAAGAACGCCGAGCGTTACGACAAGAAGGGAAAGAAAATTCCCCGTGCCCGCGTTGCCGATGAAATAAACGGCATACGCCGTACTTCTGACCTGCTCGCCAAGCTGCGCCGCGTTTTCCGCCAGTTCCGAAAGAATGTTCTGCGCGTTGAAAAAGAACAGATAGTACGCGCCGAAAAAAAGGAGCGCCGCAAGCACGGCGGTAAAACTTTTCCTCTTCAGTTTCACGCTTATCCTCGCAACCGCATAGCCGAGCGCGCAGGATAAAACGAGCACGAAAACGGAAAGCGAAAACAGCCAGAATATCCCGCCGATCACAGAAGCCGCCGTAAAGGAAGCCAAAGCCCAGTAAACGACGATCGCGGGCACGATCACCACCCCTGTATACATCAATCCGATCAGATACACGCCGAGCAGACGGGACGCGATGATCGTGTCGACGGGGATCGGCATGGAAAGCAGCAAATCGTTATCCTTCGAAAGATAAAGGCTCGAATAGGTGCTGAACACGCTGCCGAACGTGCCGAGCATCACGGCGATCAGCCCCATGATGGCATAATAGAGCCACGGCACGCCGGCTTCCGACATCGGAATGCAAAGCGAAACGGAAACGGCGGTAAAAATGCCGCCGAGGATCACTATCATCAGAAAAGCGAAAAGGGTAAAACAAACGATCGTGGAAACTTTCGTTCTCGCCTTATTCTGTTTTGTCTGCACGAAATAGGCGCGAAAGATCTCCGTCATCTGCTTTTTCAGCAAAACTTTCAGCATTGCGTTCCCTCCAGCCCGAGGAACACCTCTTCGAGAGATTCGTCGCCCTTCACCTCTTCCATCGTGCCCGAACGGATCAGTTTACCCTGTCTGATGATGGCAACTTTATCGCACAGTTTTTCCGCCACCTCGAGCACGTGGGTGGAAAAGAAAATCGCCCCGCCGTTGTCGCAAAGTTTCCGCATCATCTCCTTTAACAGGTGCGAAGCTTTCGGATCGAGCCCGACGAAAGGTTCGTCCATGATCACGAGTTTCGGATCGTGGATCCATGCCGAAATAATCGCGAGCTTTTGTTTCATTCCGTGCGAATAAGTGCCTATAGGTTGATTTAAATCGTTTTTTAACCCCAACGCGCCCGCGTATTCTTCCACCTTGTCCCGTCGGTTTTGATCGCTCACGCGAAATACGTCCGCAATAAAATCGAGATATTTCTGCCCCGTCATATAGTCGTACAGATCGGGGTTATCCGGGATATAGGCAATCTCTTTTTTACACCCCAACGGATCTTCGGTCACCGATTTTCCGTCGATCAGGATTCTGCCCCCGTCAAACGGAAGGATGCCGACCACCGCTTTCAGCGTCGTCGTTTTTCCCGCGCCGTTGTGACCGATAAACCCGTAGATCTCCCCGGGCAGAATGTGCAGAGACAGATCGTCCACCGCACGTTTTCCGTCATAAGTTTTCGTAAGATGTTCTATTTTCAGCATAATACCCCTCCCGTTCCGATAGCAGCCTTCCCGCAGGCTCCGTTTTCTTTTTTCACTAAAAGCTATAATCCGTTTTATTTTACCACATTTTTATATCCTCTGTCAACAAGATAACGGAAACAGGACCTTTTATCTCCGCAAATCGGGCTTTGTTTCATTTTTTCTTTTGCATCCGATCAATTATTAATTAAATTTTCAACAAAACAATTGATAAAGCAAACCGGTTGTGATATAATGCAAGCGAGGAAACTTGCTTGCAAGGGTTTCCGAGCGCAGCATTTCAACGGAAACGGTAGCTTTTCGAAGAAAAAGCGCATGGCAACGGCAGTTTGCCGATAAAATCACATCCTTCGTTTCGATCTGATGAAACCGGAATTTTTATTTTTCAGAAGGAGAATGTTTATGGAAGTTATCGCAAGAAAAGGGATAAACCTCAGAGGTTGGCTTGTTTCTATCGGCTTAATGTTCGGAGGATTCGTTTTTCTCTCAATACTTTTAATGCGGAGCTGTTCCGACATCCAGGGCGACACCTTTACGATTCTGAAAATGTTCTGCTTGGTGGCTGCATTGGGTTTGGTTTCCGTGTGGATGATGTTGCACTACGTTGTACCGTATTTCCGCCTTCCGAACGAACTGATCAAACGCAACGGAAACACATTGTATCTGTATTACAAAAAGGCATGGATCGAACTTAATCTCCACAGTATCGTTTCCCTGAAATTTAATCAGTCATTTAACAGAAACAAATGGAGCGGTCACGATGAGTACGGACTTCTTATCATAGAAACCGAAAACAAAACCTATAAAATCAACTATGTCGATGACGTAGCCGAAGTATGGGCAACGTTAAAAAGCCTTACCGGGAAATAACCGCCGGGTCCTTTGTACCGGGGCGGGAAAACACCTTTTTCTATCTGAAAACAACATAACAAAAGACAGCCGGGCGTACATTCCGCAATTTGCGCCCGGCTGTTCGTTTTTATTCGTTTTTTACTTTTATACCGAAATGATCGTCTAAAAAAATAATACGAACCCCGACTCATCGTCGGTGTTCGTATTATTTCCTTCCGGCGAAGCGTCAGTAACGTAAATCGAATTGTCTGAAACGTTACACGCTAATCCTTTTGATAGGAATTCTAATAACGGTTTTTAATTTTTCTACCGCACATTTGCGCGGGTCTGACAAATATATTTCGTGATGATAACGATTTTCGGTTATATCTGATTTGTATCCGTTTTCAATCATAAATTCGTGCATAAGTGAAACGGTTTGAGGCTCGTCGTCAAAACTTCCGATATGCATACACTGAACGCAAACGCCTTCGTCATATGTCAAAAATTCAACTTTTGAAAAATCTTCTTTCTTCTTTCGCGTTGCTTCCTCTATCGCCCAATCAAAATCTGCTTTCGTAACAAAATCAGGCAAGCGAATAATCGATATAAAATTAAAATCGTCCTTGTGAGCATAATCGATTTCGCCCGAATTACCGTTTTGCCACCAAAAACCTTCAAGCGGCGGCACGACGTATTCAAAATAACCGTCGATTTTATGCGAACCTTTATAACTCATTTTGATGGTAAAAGCAATGGCATACAAAAGCCCGATTGACTTTTTATATTCGCCGTTTTCGTCATTCGGGTTACCTTTACCGCGTACCGCCAGATAATTCATTTTCGGAATTGTAACAATTGACGGCTTATTTTTCGGCATATAAAACTCTTTATATTCTTTTTTGAAATCAAACGCCATTATGTTTACCTATCTTTATTGATACAGACATTATAGCATAAATTTCTAAATTTTTCAACCGCTATTGAGAGTTTGCGGACGTAGAATTCTTGAAAAACTTCAAATGGCACTTCGGCGGGGGCTTGACTATACAAGCGCGATGCTTTGCGGCGCAATCAATCCCCCGCCGAACAGCACACTAAGCCTGATACACTCCTTTCCATCGCCCGCGAACCTTTCGCGGAATAAAGCCGTCTGCAACTGCTACGGATAAAGCGATACGAACACATCCATACGAACCCCGAAAAGCCCGAAACGACGGCACGCCGACAGCCGAAAAACGCAGATAACACCTGAATTTTTGCAAAAGAAAAACCTGAACCGAGCACTCTCGTATTCGATTCAGGTTCTGATTGGCGGCACGCGGTAAACTTAAACAGAACACACGATTTTTTGAGATTTTATATTTTCAATCAACTCCGGCGTTGCTAATGCTTCGTAAGTAGCGTCTATTACGAGTTGCTCAAGCAGTTCTTTTCGTATGGGGATGTGGGGACAAGATTTGTTTTTTCGTTTACCGGCGCATTTGTAATAACGCATAATCACTCCGCTTTTAGATGTGCCGGAATCTGAATTGACCCTTTGTCCGCAATAACCGCAAGTGACTTTGAATTTTAACAGATATTCGACGTCTTTCTTATGTTTACCGTATTTATTAGCTTCAGCTTTAGCTCTTACGATATTGAAAAGTGTTTCCGAGATAATAGCGGGATAGATATTGGTATACACTTCGTCGTTGAATCTATATACGCCTATGTATTTTTCATTTTTAAGCATATTGTAGACAGTAGTTTTTGCTAACGGTCGCCCATTAAAAAGTATACCTTCTTCGTGGAACTCTTCAATAATGTCGGACACAAGTTTTCCTGCGGCAAATTCTTCAAATAATCTTCTTACAACGGCGGCTTGGTTTTCGTCAACGTGGACTTTAACCCCGGTTTTTCTGTCGCCGGTTTTGTAATAACCAAAGGGCAGATAACCTCCTGTAAAGTTACCTTTAATACGAGATTCGTTCATACCGCGCTTTACCTTTTGAGATAACTCTGCCGAATAGTATTCAGCCATGCCGACGTACATATTTTCAAGAATAATACCGTCAAGATTTTGTGAGCCGTCGATATTTCTCGATGTCTTTTGCGTGGCGGATATAACGATTTTACCCGTTTTTTGTAACTTGTACTTGTTTATGGCTTGCTCGATAGAGTTTCTTCCGAAACGGTCAAGCGCATACACCAGACAAATTTCCCATTCTTTGGTATGTTCGCTGTCGCTCAGCATTTGTTGAAAGTCTTTACGGTTATCGTTTGTACCCGTCATAGCGCGGTCGATATATTCGTGGACGATATTCAAATCGTTTCTCGCCGCAAATTCATAGCAAACTCGAAGTTGCCCTTCGATAGATTGCTCGGTTTATCTGTCGCTCGAATAACGAGCATAAATTACACAATTTTTCATTCAAATAGACTCCTTTTGATTTTTTGTTTTAAGGATACTTCTTTGACCTCAGATGAGAGAATAGATCTATCGTTTCGCTATGACGCAGACGAAGAACACATAAAAAAGGAATGGAACTTTTTAATAGTTATGCGCGTGGTGGCATTGAATGGATATATGATGAAATAACACAAAATGCCGCAACAAACGATGATTATTTGGAAAAATTGGCAAATTTAGTAAAGGATTTTAGTCAAGATTACGAAGAATCGTTTATTAATTAAGACGTAACTAAAGAGGCTATTATGTTAGATACTTCTATGATGGATTTGCTTTCGGGATTGAAAGCTAAGAAAATACAAATAGAATTGCCATCACACCTTTGGCACAGCATAGATGAAACTGTTTTGGATATAATCAAAAAAGCAGAGTGGAAGACATTTAAATTTTTTGAGGGAGATCATCATAGCTCAGAAATAAAAAATATAAATAACAAAACAGGGGGAATATATGTTTTTTATATTTCCCCAGAAGTTATTCCTCAAAATCACAGAATAGTTATGTATATAGGAAGAGCTCGATATACCGATAATCAAAATTTACGTAAAAGAATAACGGAGTACTATGATTATGTTTTGCCAAACTATGAACGATAGTGTAAAATATTTTGTGTAAACACTCTCTGAAAAAAAGACAAGAGAGTTAAAACCTTGTATAATGTTAAATAACCAAAAAAACAACAAACACAAGGAATAACTCTCTTATGTC
>CABUWK010000027.1 GCA_902495325.1 uncultured Acidiphilium sp. | reverse complement strand
GGCGGGGGGCGCCCCCTTTTGTCTGACTTCGTCAGCCACTTCCTTGCAGGACGCGCCCCATCTGTCGGCAAAGCCGACATCTTCCCCGCTATCGGGGAAGTCTACCCCGCTTCAACGGGAAAATTTACTTCATGGGCAGGACAAGGGGTAGGATCAGAATGACAAGGCATATGATTTCACCCTTCCTCAGATTCTTCCCGGGTCCGTCAGGCGGGCTGGGTCAGAATGACGAGGAAGGTTTCACCCATATGCCGATATATTGCAAGGCTCGGGATGACAAAAACAGATCCTTCGTAAGCCGGACAAGGGACAGGCTCAGGATGACAAGATATAAAAACAAAAGATATGAAAAACGCTGCAAGCCGAGGGCGGCACGGCGTGCTTTCCCGCTTTTAAAATAACGAAAAACCCGACACAAAAAACAATAAGCCGGTCTATAAGCCGATAAAACAGCAATTTAAAAAGGGGCTGACGCAGAATAACTCTGCATCAGTCCCTCAGGCTAAGCAATTTGCTGTTGTTTTTATAAAAGCATTCCGCCTGCCCCGGAAAAGGTTCCGGGCTCGTCAGGCAATTTGTTTCTTCACGATTTCGGGTGCTTTTCTCCCCGCAACGACGTCGCCGTCGATCACGATTTTTTCAACGTCGTCTTCGGACGGAACGTCATACATGGCGTCAAGCATCAGATTTTCAAAAATGGTACGAAGTCCTCTCGCGCCCGTTTTCAGGGCGATGGCTTTCCTCGCGACTTCTCTTACCGCGTCTTCCGTAACGACAAGTTCCACGTTATCCAACCCCACAAGCTTGCGATACTGTTTCACGATCGCGTTTTTCGGTTCGGTCATAATGGAAACAAGCGCGTTTTCGTCCAGCGGATGAAGCCCTACCACAATGGGCATTCTGCCCACAAACTCGGGGATCAAACCGAACTTCGTGAGATCCTGGGGCTGAATTTCGTCCGCATAATATTTGTCGCCCATATCGTTATCCGACTTTAACAAACCGCCGAAGCCGAGAGAGGAATGATCTTTCCGCTTATCCACGATCTTATCCAACCCGACGAATGCGCCGCCGCAGATAAAGAGAATATTTGTGGTATCGATGCGGATAAACTCCTGCTGAGGGTGCTTTCTGCCGCCCTGCGGGGGCACGGAAGCAACCGTCGACTCGATGATTTTCAGAAGGGCTTGCTGCACGCCTTCGCCGCTGACGTCGCGCGTAATGGAAACGTTTTCGCTCTTTCTGGCGATCTTATCGATCTCGTCGATATACACGATGCCGCGCTGGGCGCGTTCGATGTCGTAATCGGCGTTCTGAATGAGTTTCAAAAGGATGTTTTCCACGTCTTCACCGACGTAGCCCGCCTCGGTAAGCGTGGTGGCGTCCGCAACGGCGAAAGGCACGTCAAGGATCTTCGCAAGCGTTCTCGCGAGAAGCGTTTTTCCGCAGCCGGTAGGTCCCAGAAGCAGAATGTTGCTCTTTTCGATCTCCGTGTCATCCTTTTTGCCCTGTTTCGCCACATAATTGATCCGTTTATAATGGTTGTATACGGCAACGGAAAGAACTTTCTTGGCTTTGTCCTGCCCGACGATGTATTTGTCGAGCTCGGCTTTGATCTCGTGCGGTTTCAGCAGTTTCACCGTTTCGGGGGCAGTTTCTTTTTCCTCGTCCTGACGAAGCACGTCTTTGCAGATATCGATACATTCGTCGCAGATATAAACCCCGTTCGGTCCCGCAATCAGCCGTTTTGCAAGCTCTTTCGGCTTTCCGCAGAAAGAGCAGAAAAGCCCGTCTTTATGATTGCCGTTGTTATCGTTGTTTGGCATTTACTTTCTTACTCCTTATCCCCGTTCTTACCGGTTATAGAAAATTTTGTCGATCAGCCCGTAACGCAAAGCTTCTTCGGCGGAAAGATAATTATCTCTGTCGGTATCCTTTTCGATCACTTCAAGCGGCTTTCCGGTATTTTGCGCAAGTACCGTATTGAGTTTCTTTTTCAGCTTCAGGATATGCTCCGCCTGAATTTTGATATCGCTCGCCTGCCCCTGGGCGCCGCCGAGAGGCTGATGGATCATGATCTCGCTCGAAGGAAGGGCAAAACGCTTTCCTTTCGTTCCGCTGGAAAGCAGGAAAGCCCCCATGCTCGCCGCCATGCCGACGCAGATCGTCTTCACGTCGCATTTGATGAAATTCATCGTGTCGAAGATCGCAAGCCCCGCCGTCACGCTTCCGCCCGGGCTGTTGATATAAATATCGATGTCCTTCGAAGAATCTTTGGCTTCGAGATACAAAAGTTGCGCGACCACGGTATTTGCCATCGCGTCCTCGATCTCGCCCGTGATGAAAATGATCCTTTCTTCTAAAAGTTTGGAATAAATGTCGTAAGAGCGTTCGCCTCTGTCCGTCTGCTCCACGACCATGGGTATGAGTGCCACGTTGCGCCTCCTTGATTGATTTTTTCGCCCCTCTTTCGCCCGTTTTCGGAGAAAAGCCGTTCCGGGCGCGGATATCCCTGCGCCATCGCGGCGATTTTCCCTCACGGGCAGCCGGAAGTGATTTAACCCCGGCTACAGATGCAACGCCCCGCGGAAGAAGGTTTCGCGGGGCGAGGAAGTTTCGTTTTTCGCTCGGCAGGAAAGAAGCCGGATCCGCCGGACGGATCAAAGCGTCACGCCTGAGCCGTGCGATGCTTATGCGATCTCGTTGTTCTCCTTCAGGAACTTGAAGAGTTTGTCGATCACGATGCCGTTTTCGATATAGCTCTTCTGGCGATCGTTGACGGACTTCTTGTATTTTTCGGGATCTTCTTTCGCGTTTGCCGCCTGTTCGGCGATCTTCGCGTCGATCTCTTCTTCGGTGGCTTCCAGCTTTTCGTCGGTGATGATCTTATCGATGATCAGCTGCGTTTTCACCTGATCCTTCGCCTTTTCTCTGAAGGTCTCTCTGTAAGCTTCCATCGTCTGATTGGTGTATTTCAGATAATCTTCGAGCTTAAGCCCCTGGTACATCATGCGGTAAGACATTTCCTGCACCATATTGTCGATCTGTTTTTCAATGAGAGCATCCGGGATCTCGACTTCCGTCGTATCCGAAATCGCCTTCACGAGTTTGTCTTCCGTCTCTCTTTCCGCTCTCTGCGCGTTATTCTTTTCCAGTCTCTCGCGGACGGACGCTTTATAAGCTTCCACCGTTTCGCTGCCCGTCTTTTCCTTCACGAATTCGTCGGTCAGTTCGGGAAGTTTCTTTTCTTTGATCGCGTGAAGGGTCACGGTGAATACCGCGTCTTTGCCTTTCAGCTCCGCAGCGCCGTAATCTTCGGGGAACTTCACGTTGATGTCCTTCGTTTCGCCGATCTTCATTCCGACGACCTGTTCTTCGAATCCGGGAATGAACATACCGCTGCCGAGGGTAAGGTTCTGATTCTCCGCCGTGCCGCCGTCGAACTTCTTTCCGTCGATCGCGCCGCTGTAGTCGATGACCGTTTCGTCGCCGTCTTTCGCGGCTCTGTCGGTCACTTCCACGTCGGTCGCATGCTGTTTCAGAAGTCTTTCGACTTCGTTTTCCACGTCTTCGTCCTTAACATTATACTCAACTTTTTCGATCTTTATTCCCTTGTACGCGCCGATCTTCACTTCGGGCTTCACGGGAACGGTCGCCGTCATGGTCAAGCCCTTATCGTCGATCTTGTCGATCGCAACGTCGGGTCTGTCGACCGGTTCGATGGAAGGTTCTTTTTCGAGAACGTCGTAATAATATTTCGAGAAAGCGTCGTTGATGGCATCTTCATAGAAAATACCTTTGCCGTAAGTCTGTTCGAGCAGGTGCTTGGGTACGTGCCCTTTGCGGAAACCGGGAAGAGAATATTTGCCCTTCGTTCTTTCGTATGCCTTGTTCTGCGCATCGTTCCACTCGGTTGCGGTGAGGGTGATCGTAACTTTAACGGTGCTTTTTTCGCCGTTTTCAAACTTGTATTTCATAAAAACTCTCCTGCGTTTTGTTTGTCGCATGCTATTTTAACATATTTTAAAGGAATTTGCAAATTTTTGGGTCTATAAATTTTACTTTTTCCGTTTTTTTGTATATAATCATCATAGAAATATCACCTAATCGGACAAATTTCCCTATCCAGCGGAAGGGTTTCCGCGTTTTTCTCCGGAAGGAATCCGTCCGATCGGTCCAAAGGGGTTTTCATCATGCCGCAGGACGCATTTACCTTACGCGCCGAGATCGCGGAGCTCGGCTCCCTTCTTTCCGGGGCGAAAATCAACCGCGTTTCCCAGCCCGACCGGGACGACGTGTACCTTCTCACCTATTCTTCCCTCGGGACGAAAGTGCTCGTGCTCTCTTCCAATGCCGAAAATTGCAGAATTTCCTTTACGGAAAACGAAAAACCGAACCCGAAAACGGCGCCCGGTTTCTGCATGCTGCTCCGCAAACACCTGCTCGGCAGCGTGCTCGAATCGATCGAACTCGTCGGATCCGAACGCATCGCGAAACTGACGTTTACCGGGCGGAACGACTTCCGCGAGAAGGTAAAAAAAGTTCTCTATCACGAGATCATGGGAAAATATTCCAACCTGATCCTCACCGAAAACGGCAAAATACTCGGATGCCTGAAAAACGCGCCCCTCGACGTCGCGACCACCCGTCTTACCCTCGCAGGGGCGGATTACGTATTGCCCAAATCTCAGGATAAAGCCGACATTTTAAATAAACAGGAAGCTATAAGCCGATTATCCGCCTATCGCGAAGGGGTCGACCTCGCGCGGTTTCTCTTTGAAAACATAAAAGGACTCTCCTTTCCCACGGCAAACGAACTCGCTTCCCGCCTGGAAGGAAAAAGTTCGGCGGAAGAACTTTACGAAGGCGCGCAGGCTTTTCTTCTCTCTCCGAACCTGTATCCGAACGTTGCCGGAGAAGGCAAACAGCGGGATTTTTACGTGACCGATTACCGCACGATCGCAGGGGTGAAACGACATTTCGATTCCGTCTGGCAGGGAGAAATGAACTTTTTCGACAACAAGGAGAAAAACAAAGCTTTTCTTCTCCGGCAGACCTCCCTTCTCGGAAAGGCAAACGGGCTGATCAGAAAGCTGACGAAAAAGTTACAGGGCGAAACGGAAAAGATCCTTCAGGCGGGAGACGCCGAAACGCTCCGGTTAAAAGGAGAGCTTCTGACCGCAAACCTTTACCGCGTACAGAAAGGCGTTTCCGAAGTGACGCTCGAAAACTATTACGACGACTATAAACCGATCGCGATCGCACTCGATAAAAACCTCACCCCGAACGCAAACGCGCAGAGATACTTCAAAAAATACGCGAAAGAAAAGCGAACGCTCGAAATTCTCGTTCCTCAGAAAGAGCAGACGGAGAAAGAGCTTGCTTATCTGAAGAGCGTCCTTCTCGAGATCAACCGCGCGGGAGACATCGAAGATTTCAAAGACATCGAGGACGAAATGATCTCCGCCGGGATTCTGCCCGCGCCGAAATTCCGCAAGAAAGAAACGACGGAAAGCCCTTACCGCGTGTATCGCGCGGAAGGATATCTGATCCGTTGCGGAAAAAACAACGTACAGAACGACAGGCTGACGGGGCGCGCATTCAAGGACGATCTGTGGCTGCACACGAAAGATTATCATTCGGCGCACGTGATCGTGGAAACGAAGGGCGAGCCCATTCCCGACCGGGTGACGGAAATCGCGGCGGAGATCTGCGCCTATTACAGCGACGCGCAATCCGGCACGAAGGTACCCGTCGATTACACCTTGAAAAAATTCGTGAAAAAACCGCCGCAGGCAAAGCCGGGCAGCGTGATCTATACCGATTATAAAACGTGCTACGTGACCCCTTGCGCACACGAAGAATTTGCGGAAACTATCGACAAACGGAAGGACGGCGAACGGCATTGAAAGGATACGTTTGCGTAAAAGGGGAAACCCGAACCGAAAAAACGATCGAACGTTCCCGCTTTCTCTCCGCCTGCAAAAAAACGGAAACGGAAGAAGAAGCCCGCGCTTTTATCGACGCCGTGAAGAAAGAACACCCTTTCGCCACGCACAACTGTTATGCCTACATCGCGGAACGGGGCTCCGTCGCGCGGTATTCCGACGACGGCGAGCCGCAGGGCACGGCGGGGCTGCCGATGCTGGAAGCGATCAAAGGCAAAGGGCTTTGCAATACAACGGTCGTCGTAACCAGATATTTCGGCGGGATCAAACTCGGCGCGGGAGGTCTCGTACGGGCATACGGCGGCGCCGCTTCGGACGTTCTCGCCCTTGCGGGAAAAGAAGAACACATCCCTTCCGTTCTCTTTTCCCTAACCCTTCCCTACGACAGATATTCCGCTTTTTTAAGCAAAAAGGAAAGTTTCAGACACAAGATCCTTTCTTCCGATTTCGGGGAAACGATCCTGGTCACTCTCGCCGTTCCCGAGGAAGATTCCTCCCGTTTTTTTGCGGACATGAACGATCTGTTTGCGGGAAAAGTCCCTATAAGCCGATTAAACGAGGATTTTGCGGTATATTGAGATGAAAAAAATCACGGATATCAAACCACCGGTCAAAAACAAAACGAGATGCAGCATTTTTCTCGATAACGCTTATTATTGCGGGCTGGAACTCGAAACGGTCATGCGGAACCGGCTGAAAATCGGAACGGAGATCGACGAAGACCGTCTCGAAGAAATTCAGGAAGAATCGGAAAGAAGCCGCGCGCTCGACAAAGCGCTCGGGTTTATCGCACGCAGCAAAAAAACGGAAAAACAGATCGAAGAGTATCTTGCCGGCAAAGGATATCTCCCCGCAACGATCGATTACGCGAAGAACAAGCTGAAAGAATACAATTTCGTTTCGGACAGTGATTATGCCGAAGATTACGTCGGCACGTATTCCCGAAACAAGGGAAAACGGCTTTTAAAGCTCGAGCTGTTGCACAAAGGCGTTTCCGAAAAAGACATGGAAACCGCCCTCGACAATCTGAATGACGAATCGGAAAACGCGGCGCGCGTTGCCGGAAAGTACATGCGGGGGAAAGACCGCACGCGGGAAAACGCCGCAAAATGTTACCGTTATCTCGTTTCGAAAGGGTTCGATTACGACACCGCAAAAACGGTGAGCGAAAAATACCGCACAGACGCAGACAGCGAAGAAGACTTTTAACCCCCTTTTCGCCCGCATTCCGGAAAACCCATTTTCCGCGTGCGGATCAAAAACTTATCCGCCGGACGCAAAAACGCGGCGGAAAGGAATGCCGGAAATACAAAACAGGAAACATGCCATGAAGATTTATCGATTCGATTCCCTGCCCTCTACCAACGAGTATGCAAAGCAACTGCAAACGGAAGAAGACGCCGCCGTTATCGCCGACGAACAGCCGGCGGGCAAAGGCTCGAAAGGGCGCTCGTTTACAAGCAGAAAAGGGGGCGTTTATCTCTCTCTGCTGCGCATCCGCCCGTGCAAGGCAAAAGACGGATTCCGGCTGATGGAGAACGCCGCGCTTTCCGTCGTTTACACCCTTGCCGCTTTCGGCGTGAACGCCACGATCAAATGGCCGAACGACGTTTTTGCCGAAGGGAAAAAGATCTGCGGCATTCTCATCGAAAACGTGTTCGAAGGCGACGAGATCGCCCGCTCCGTCACGGGGATCGGCATCAACGTGAACAACGAACTTCCGCCCGAGCTTGACGATATCGCAACTTCCGTAAAAAAACTTACCGGGAAAGAATGCGATCCGCAAGCCGTCGCCGCCACCCTTTTATACAATCTCGGCAGAACATACGCCCCGCAGGAATACATCGACCGCTCCGGGATATTGGGAAAAGAGATCCGCGTTCTGCGGGGAGAAGAAACTTTCCTCGGCGTCTGCGAAGGTTTTACCGATGACGGCAGGCTGATCTTATCCGGAAACCGCATATTTTCCGCCGGCGAGGTAACAATTCGTTAAATGAAACGATAATCGGCTTATACGCAGACTTTTCGGAACAATCAAGCATGAACCGGCGACTCTACCGCCCGTAGAATCGCCCGACTCAACCGACGGTTGAGTCTTTTTTTTCGAAAACGCTTGAATTTTTTGCGGTTCTTTGTTATGATAATTCTGCAAAACAACGGGCGAACAAACAATCATTCACGGGAGGAACAGAAAAGGGCATGAAAACGAAATCGATTCCGGTTGCCGTCGCACTGATCGCGGCGATCGTTTTCCCGTCCTGCGGAAAGAGTTCGGACTATTCGGTGCGAGGCGACTACGAAGCGGAAACAAAAACCGTTTACGAGGCATTGCGGGAAATCGATTACGACGAACCGTCAAGCGCGACGATCCTGATCATGCGAGGAAAGAAAACCCTGTTCGAAAGCACCGCGACCTGCGGTTTCGACGGAGAAAAAACGCTTACGGTCGGCACGGAGAATTATAAATCGAGCAAACCTGCCGGATTCACCGCGGCGGACATGAAAGCGGAAGCCGAAGCCCGCATTACCGGAGCGGTTTCCTATTACCTTTATCCCTCGGCGGAAGATCTGCTCAATCTGAACGATTCCACGCTGAAGAAAGCGGAACAGGAAAAAAAGGCGAGTTTCACCTATCTGTACCGCATCACGTTTCAGGAACGCGCCGTAAAAGAAGGCATGACGATGTTCACCCCTTATTATAACGATATCGAAGACGTTCTCGGGGTCGACGCGACCGTGACGAGTTCTCCCATTTTAACGCAGATCGACGGAACGTTGAGCTGCGGCGGCGAAGCCCCTTACGAACTCACCTTCCGCCTCGTTTACCGCATCGCGACCAGAATCGTGGCATGAAGGCGATCCTCTCTTATTTCACCGCCGTCGGCAGGATCCATATCTGCGTCGGCGCGGCGACGGCAACCGCCGCGATCTTATTCTTTTTTCTTACCCGGAAACGTTTCGTCCGGTTTTCCCCTTCGCTTTTTACCGCGATTTTCTCGGCGATCGTTTCCTTTCTTCTTACGATCGGTCTGTGCCGGCTGAAAACTTACTGTCTTTCCGCCCGCGGGGTCGATCTTTCGGTCAATTTCTGCATAGCCTATGCTCTTCCCCTGTTTGCTATATCCGAAGCGATCCTTCTCCCGCGATTTTCCGGACCGGAAGATTTAAAAGCTTCCCTCTGCGTGTGCCCGATCGTCCTCGCGCTTTCCCGTTTTGCCTGTGTGTTCACCGGCTGTTGCGGCGGCTTCCTCAACCTTACGGAAATCGCCCTGTGCGCGACATTGTTTCCCCTTCTGCTCAAAAAGAAGATCGATTTTTCCGCCTTTATCGCAATTTATTATTCATACCGTTTTCTCATCGAATTTTTCAAACCGACGTACGGTTACGAAAAATTTCATATTCTGTCGGCGTTTCAGATTTACTGCCTCGTCCTGACCGCCCTTTCGATCGGGAGGATCGTTTATGAAAAAAAGAAAAATTCGCTTTAAATTATCGATCGCGGTATTTCTTCTGCTCGTCGTCCTGCTGCCGGGCTGCGTATATCCGATCCCGAACCGCCCCGAAACGTACCGCCTTCTGCTTTCCGATAACTATTTAATCGAGCTGTTCCCGACATGCCGGATCGATCCCGGAACCCGCACGATCTCATACGATCTGACCGACGAAGAAAAAGACTACTGCCGCGAAATTTTCCGGCAAAACCAAAACAACTACGACGGTTATTGTCAGGGATCGACGGTTTTCAAAGGACCGCGCATGCAGATTCCGGAAGGATTTGAAAATTACAGGATCGGTTAGTTTCCCTTTCGGAGATAAGCGATCCGATCCTCAATTATTTCGGAAAAACAGAAGAAAACCTATTAAAAGGTTTCGTCAACTTTTATTCTTCCACCGCAGGTTGTCTGTCCGGCGGAGGATGTCTCGACGCACGCAACGTAACGAAATGCATTGTCTTTTCCTACGACAAATCCTCGGACGAACTGACGACGGAAATCGTTTTCGATAAGCGGATGGCTGTGGCGAGGCAAGGCGACACCGTTCTGTACTGGAAAAAGAAAGCCTTTTACGCTTACGATCTTTCAACCGGCAAGGAAACTTTTCTGATCAAGGATTTTTCCTATTCGGCGTTCCCGTGGGTCTCGAAAAAATGCAACCTTTACGACGGAAGCGATTTTGTTTTCTTCCGTCTCGGATACGAACCTTTTATCGGAAAGAAAAAAGCAGGCTGTTATATTTACGATTACGGCGAAACTTCTTTCTATGAACTTCAAAGCGTCTGACGGCCGTCACCGGGCAATCCCGTCCGACAAGACCCGAAACCGCGCAAAAAAAAGAAAGCGCGGCAATCATAAATCAGAAAAGAAAAGGGAGGAAAATCCTTTATGAAGAAAAAACACGGTAATCTGTTGCTCGTGATCCTTTCGGTGCTGTTTGCGGCAAGCTTTCTCGTTTTCGCCGCTTCCTGCGCCGGCAACGACAACGGCGGAGGCGGAAGCGACAGCCCGACCAACGTTCAGGAAGCGGGCATCGACGAAGGCGACCTCGTAAAAATGATCGACGGCGTTATTTACAAAGCGCAGTCCGACGGCGTTACGGTCACGAAGTTTGACGACGAAAACGGAACCTTCACCCTTCTTGCCAAAACGAAAGCAAAGAGAAATCCCGCAAAAGAAGTCCTCGTATATAACGATAAACTGATCGTTTTCTATGCGGCGGAAAAACGACAGTCCGTCGGAAACGGGCGGCAGAGCACCTGCGTGGAGATCTACGACGTTTCCGCCGTCAATCGCACAAAAGCCGTATCGGATTTGTCGGAAAGCCTGCTGTACAACGCGATCTACCCGGCAGACCTCATCTCTTCGCGGCTTGTCGAAAAAAGCGGAAAAATATATTTCTTTCTGCAAAGGAACGGAGACCCGAGCTATTACGACATCTTTACTTCCGCCGACGAAGACGGGGATATCGTCAGCACGGCGAGCGATAACGTCTACGTGGAAAACGGAGAGAAAAAGACGATGAAAAACAGGTCCGTCACTTTCAAAGACGCCCTGAACGATTATTCTCCCCTCAACCACTCTTTCCTCGGCTCGATCGACCTTTCGGGGGAAACGCCGGTCGCCCTCTCCGTCAATTATTCCGACTTATACCTCAACGACGTGTATATGAGCGACGAAGGTATTTACGGCTTAACGCGGAATTATACGGAAACGATAAAGGAATCGAGCGGATGTTACGGCAGCACCCGAAGCACAAGATCTTATTTCACCACGATCGTTAAGCTCGACACGAACGATTTCACCGCCGACGCTTACGCCCTGATGAGAAACTTCAAAATCAAAGACAGGCTCGCCCTGAAAACAGCAAACGGTTATTTATACGTTGCCGCGGAAAAAACAAACGGCGTCGGTTCTACCGTCGTGGCTTTCCGCGCAAGCGATATGGCGATCGCCGGAAGGGCGGAAAACCTCGCCCGCGGCGAGTCGCTGAAATCGACCACATACGAAGTATCCGACGGAAAGGTTTACTGCTACCTTGTCACCTACCGCAACACCGATCCTCTTTTCCGCATCAACGTGACCGATCCGGACGATATGTACGAGGAAGGGCAACTTAAAATGCCCGGCTATTCTTCTTATCTGTATTCTTACGACAAAGATTACGTCATCGGGCTCGGATACGGCGGAACGAGCACTTCGGCGAATACGAGCGTTCTGAAAGTTGCCCTTTATTACAGCGATGACGGCATACCGACGGAAGTTTCTTCTTACGTGGTGACCGGTCTGCGCTCCTGCCCGGCATTAAGCGATCTGCACGCCTTCTGCGTGGACAGAGCGAACGGGATCTTCGCCGTTGCCGCTTCCCGCTCGAAAAGCCGTTACAGCGACACGTATCTGCAAGGAGCTTATCTCTTCCGCGTGGTTCTCGATTCCGATCACTTGAAAAGCCGGCTCGTGCCCGAACGTTATCTTTCCGGGCACGCCACGAGATTCGGGAACGGCGATACTGCCGAAAAAGACCTTACGCGGATCCTGTTCGCAAAAAAATATTACGTCGGCGTGTCCGACGGATTCCTGTTCTCCTGGGCAAAGGAAAATGACGGCGATCGGATCGTTACAAAATTCTGCACTGCCGTCGATCCGTATTACAACGAATGCAACGATCCGGAAGGGGAATCCCTTCCTTACGATTCGTCGTACGGCACCCCTTTCCCGGAAGAAGACTCTCCGACCGATACCCCCGTTTTCTATTTTTATAACGGAGCGGCAGATTTCAACGCCGCTTACGCCGTAACCGAAAATAACCGGGACGAAATGCCTTGCAGAATAGTGATCCCCTACGACGAGAACATGGATTTTTTCGAAATTTTATTTTCCGAAATCGCATTCTATCCGACCCGCGGAGAAGAAGGGATCACCGTCAGCATTACCTGCTTCAGACAACCGGATTGCGGCGACCCGGATCCCGTCATCCGGAAAGAAACGGTCGGACCCCGTCGCATCTCGAAGTCGGGGTATTACAGATTTTCCCTTGACCGGGACCTCACTGCCGGATGCAGCAAAATCGAGATCCAGATTTCCGGGCTGTTCGTTGCCGAAGAAATCATGTTTTACAACAAATCCGACGATCCGATCGCAATAACGGATTACAGCGGTTACTTTTATATGCCGGAATCGAGCAACATTTATCTTCTCGACCGTGAATCGTTGGAACAACGGGAAAACCTCGGATATCAGACGGTAGCCCGTCTGTTCGACGCGCAGGATAAAGTGATCCCGCCGGAAGCGTCGTCCGACCGCTGACAACCCTCCGGATCGTCCGCGATTTTCGTCTTTCCCCCGGGATTTCCGGAGAAGCTTCCGCATCCGATCACACACCAAACCAACCTATTCCGAAAAACACATAAAAGACCGCCGGCGGAAGCTTTATCGCTTCCGCCGACGGTCTTTTGTTCAACTTAAAATATGCCGTTTATCGGCTTACAGCCCTTTATTTCTTCTTTTCCGGTCAACGGATAAAAGCGGAAAGAACGTTCATCGCATATACCCTCGCAAGGAAATCGTTCGGGTGGTTCACGTTGTTCCCCGTGATGTCGATATACTTTTTGCCGGCATCGAGAAGAGACTGATGCATCGCGCCGATATCGACGGTTGCGACCTGCTTATCCGCATAAAAGGAAGAAACGATCCTTTCGTTCAGTGCGGAATATTCTTTTTCGCCTTTGCTCTGGTTCAGGGCTTTCGGATTTGCCAGCATGGTTCCGAGAACGATCACCGCACAGTCGGGATTTCTTTCGAGAACGACGTCTATCATCTTTTTCATGTTCTCGGCATAGGTGTTCTTGCTCACTTCGAGGCTGGCGTCGTTCAGACCGAACCCCAGGATAAAGATATCGGGCACGTAATCTTTCAGCTCTTCTCTCATCAGGGCGGGCAATCCTTTCTGACTGACCTGCTTACCGCCGACCCAACCGGTGTTTTCCGTTTCGGAAACACCGCTCACGGTCGTCCAGCCGCCGACCGCTTTGTTGGTCAGCTTCACGTTCGCCCCGAAATACGAGGACAGATTATGCGCCACGAATTCGGGCCACGTTTCGAGATTGGGGGTGATCTTCAGAACGCTCGAAGAATTCGACCCGGTAGAAGTGCTTTCGCCGAAAATAAGAAGGTTCACGTCCTCTTTGCCCTGCAGTTTCGCCAGAGCCGTCCGGAATTTATCGCCGAGATAAGAAGGCGTCGCTCCGTTCCACGTACCGCCGTGTTTATAGGTGACGGAAATCTGCATCTGCACGATATAATAAGATTCGGAAAAAGGGAGAAAACCGCCGTCTTTGGACGGAATGCCGGTATCGAGACTGCCGAGCTCGGGGAAAATGTCTTTTCCCGTAAGCTGACGGTCGGTGATATAAGGCATTTTCGTATCGAAGGACGTTTTCTTCCCCTCGTCGTCCGCAAGGATCTCACCCTTCGCCGTGATCGTCTTTCCGGAAACGACGAAATCTTTCCCTTCGGTAAATTCCGCGATCCCCGCGTTATCCGCATGGAAATATTGCTTTACGGACAGGATCTCCGTCGGTTCAAACAGAAGTTCCCCCGTCGGCGCGGAGACGATCTCTCCGTTTTCGTTCGTCGCGGCGGTAAGGATCACCGTCTCGTCGTACATGGTGTCGTTTTCCCAGAAATTTTTCACAAGATCGTTCATAGTACCCACCTTCGGCTCGTCGCCGCTTGTCGCCGTACCGCCGCAGCCGACCGCTCCCGCAAACAACATCGTTGCGGAAAGCGCCGCCGCGACCGCAGTACGGAATTTTCCTTTTTTCATATCAGTTCCTCCCGTTTGATTTTACCCGCTTCGATATCGATTTTTCTGCCCCGCACGTACGCGCTTACCGGTTTCTCGGACAGGATCTCGAGGAAACCGTCCGCAATCTTCGCGTCGATCCGTCCGCCGCGATAATAAAAGCCGATTTTCACGCTGTTCCAGAAATCGTACGGATGCGGAGAGAAAAACAAACCGTTTTCGTTCGTGCGGACGCCGAAGATCCCTTTCAGCAGGGAGAGATATCCCCCCGCGAGACAACCGCTGTGCACGCCCTGCCAGCCGACCCCGTGAATGTCGTCGATATCGATTTTCAACGTTTTCAGAAAATAGCGATAGAAGGACAGCATTCTGTCGTTCTCCGCCGAAGCGACGGCATGTACGGGAAAAGACAGCGAAGAAGACGTTTCGCACATCTGTTCGTAATAATCCCAATTTTTTGCGTAAGCCTTTTTGTCGAGCCCTACGTCCGCAAAGGTATATAGCAGCGCGACGTCCGGCTGCTTGATGACCTGGCTTTTGTTATAAAGCCCGCTCTTTTTCATCTGAAACTGTCCGAGCGAACCCTTTCCCGATTCTTCCAGCCCGCGCGACAGACCGAAATACCCGTCGAACTGAGGGATATATCCCCCTTTCTCTTCGGGAAGGTAAAGCCTTTTTTCGATATCCGCGAATTTCGCCCTTTCTTCCCGCGAGATCTCCGCCCCGAATTCCTTTTCTATAGCGTTGAACCTGCGGAAAATATACTGCACGCAGTAATTCGTGTAGGCGTCGTTATCCACATAGGGATGATGTTCGTCCGTGCCGGTCACGCAAAGGATCTCGTATCTGCCGTTCCGCTCCGTCACCCTGTCCGCCCAGAACCGAAGACATTCGGTAATGACGGGCATTCCGAAACGGGCGAAAAATTCCCTGTCGCCCGTCGCGTCGTAATACATAAAGAAACCGAACGGGATATCCGAATCGATATGGATCTGCATGAAGGGATGCCGCGCGTAGATCCACACTTTTTCTTCCCCCGTAACGGAAGAGCAGAAAGCGTACATCGCCCCCTTCTTTCCGTTTTTCCCGGCGTTTTGCTTTGCCGCGCCGAGCATACGATACCGGTATAAAAGAAGGTTTTTCGCCGTCTGCGGAGCGGTATAAACGAAAAAGGGAAGCTGATGGATCTCGCAATCCCACCAGACGAACTGATTGTACCTCTCTCCCGTAAGCCCCTTCGCGGAGATCCCGTGAACGCTGTCTTCCATGCAGGCGGAAATCGCCGTCTGATAAGAGGCATAGCGCAGATAACCGTCCGCTTCTTCGTCGCCTTCGATTCGGCAATCCATCGGAGCAAAATAAGCAGAATATGCGGCTATATGTTCTTCTTTGCACGATTTGTAATCTTTAAACGACCGTTCGCTTTCCCGTTTCAGCCAGAAATCGAAAGCCTGTTCCGTATCCCTGTCCGTACCGAGAAAAATAACTTTTTCCGCCACATATTCTCCGGCGGGGGCGCAAGCCGTTTCGTAACCGACAAGCCCGTTCTCCCGCGTGACGGTCGTATCCCCCTGCGGGAGAAAATGCTTCGTAACGATACCCGCGCGGAACCGATACCTGTTCTTCGCCCTTATCACAAGGGAGGAAACGCCGGCATCGCCGTACTCCCGCGAGAGTTCTTCCGTAACGATCTGCCCGCCCGTTTTCACCCGTTCGTCCGTAGCGGAAAGAATTTTTACGGGAAGAGAATGATTGAGCGGCGTTACCGTAACGCGCTGACAATACAGGTGCGTGTTTGCAAACGATGCGAACCTCTCGAAATAAAAACGGGTCAGATTGCCCTCGCCGTCATCCGCCTCGATCTCGTGGAAATAAAGGGCGCGGGAAGGATCGATCCCCCGTTTCCATTTCAGGATCTTATAATCCCACGGGGCGAACGTTCTGCCGCCTACGGAAATGCGGAAGGTCAGGATATCGGGAAGATTCACGCAGGAATCCTGTTTTTCGAAATCTTTCAGTTTATCTTCGTCGAGATAAAACTTTTTCATATATTCGTTGTTCGCGAAGGGCTCGCACACTTCCACGATCTCGTCGATAAAACCGCGGATAAACGTGCCCTGCACCCTGAGCGAACCGAAATTTTCGAAACTGCCGCGAACTCCCATATATCCGTTGCCCGTTGTAAAAAGGGAAGCGCAAAGGGGTTCGTCGTCCATATCGTAGCCGATCTCGCACAAATTTTTGTTTTCGTCTAATGTAATCATCTTTTAAAAATCGTTTTACCGGAAAGAGCCGCGCTTTATGGCGGAGCTTCTCCTCCGGCTGTCCGCCCGCCTCATTCCGGGCGGGCGGAAAATCCGGTTTTTACCGGGAGATCAGTTGTTCTGTTTTCTCTTCTTCAGCACGACCGCCGCCCCCGCAAGGGAAAGGGTAAGCACTGCGGGAAGAGCTGTGCCGACGTTACCGCGGCAACCCCTTTTACCGGAAGAGCTTTCTTCGATCTCCGAAGTTTTACCGTCCGTCGAAGAAGATCCGCTCTCCCCGGGTTCGGAAGAATCGGGCGTCGGATCCGGCTTCGGATCGGGCGTCTTCGCTTCGCCGAGGTTCTTTCCGTTTACGGAAACGATCGTGAAGCAGTTGGGATCTGCGGTATAATCGGCGAACGACCCGAGAGAGAAATATCCTTCGGTGCCGAGATCGATCCCCTTTTGCTGTGCGACGGACAGCGGAAGAACGAGTTCGGTGGAATTAAGCTTGATCACGTACGCGGCGTAAGTTTCGTCGCCCGCGAAATCGTAGTAATTGGCTTCGTATTTTATCGAGATCGTAAGCTTTCCGCCCTGAACCGGCGTAGCGAGCGTAGAGTGCACGACGTTCTTGTCGTTTCCGTCCACGATATCCACCGTAGACTCCATTTCGAACATCCACACGATGATGCTGATCCCCTTACCCGTCGTTTTGTAAACGCCGGGTTGATCGAGGAAATTGATGCAAAGGTTATTCGCCCCCTTCGAATCGCCGCTTTCCGTCTTATCGCCGTTGAAATACGCGATATCCGTAAATTCCACAACGATTTCCGCCCCTTTTGTAAAGTCGAGTTTTTCGTTATAATTGATCCTGTTCGGGAAGCTTGCGGTCATTTCGAAATAAAGTCCCGTTTCCGTTCTTTCCGTTTTGCCGATGCCCTTCGTTCCGAACCAATACCACACGTTTTCTTCGATCTTCTTCGTCAGTGCGGCGTAAGCGGTCGTGATCTCCTCGTGCCGTTCGCTCTCTTCGCTCAGATAATCGAAGCGGATCGCCTTGTATTCTCCTCTCACGGCGTTGAAAGATTCCAGCGTTTTAAACTCTCCGTTCAATTTTTCGCTTACGGAAGCGATCGTTGCGGCGAGGTACTCTTCGTTTGCCGCGTTCAATGCGGAGATCGCGGCGTTGTATCTCGTATACTGTTCGCCGTCTTCTTCCGTCAGCGTGACGTTTTCTTTCAGCGTAGCGTCTTTTTCGTAAGCCGCAACGATGTTGTTCCAGACGGTAAGGTCTTCTCCGACCGCGGCTTCGAGATCGCCGAGGTATTTTTCTTTTACCGCAACCGCCGCCCCTTCTTCTTTTTTGCTCAGCGCGGCGTCTCCCGCGGAAATGCGGTCGGTCAGCGCCGTTTTCTTCTCTTCGTCCAGAGAATTCAGGATCTTCTCCGTTTTGCTTCCGTTGAAAGCGGCTCTCGTCGCCTTGACCGCGGCGATGTCTTCGCCGATCGTGCCGGCGGTAACGTCGAGCGATCCGATCGCGTTTTCGTATCCGACGACCCAGTTCAGAGCGGTCGCGTACGCTTCCGATTTGTCAAGCGAAGCGAGGCTCGTTTCCAGCGCCGTCTTCTCTTCTTCGGGAAGCATGGTCTTCTTGTCTTCGTAATTGTCCTTCGCCTTTTTCACGAGCGCCTTCGCGGCGGCAAGAGATTCGTCGTTTAAGGTGCTTTCGTTTTCAAAAGCGGCAAAAGCGGCGGTCGCGGCGTCGATATCCGTCTGCACGAGCCCCTTAATGGTGTTCACGGCGTCTTCGTTTCCGGTAACGGAAGCGTCGATCTCGCGGTAACGCGCGGTGAGCACGGCTTTGTCGTAAGCGCGAAGGGAAGAAATCGCGTTCGCGAACGCCGTTCTCTTTTCCATGGCTGTGGCATACGTCTCTTCGTCGGCAATGGCGGCAGCGGCAATGCGGTATTCGTCCGCGGCGGCAACGGCTGCGGCGAGCACGCCTTCCGCGTAGGCATCGTAGTTTTTATCGCGCACCTTCACGAGGGCGGTGAGCGTCGGGTTATCCCCGTTGTTCAGCCCCGCAAACGAAACGTAAGTGTTTCCGTTCTCGTCCAGAGCGTTGGAAATCACAGAAGATTTCAGATAGGCTTTTACCTGAGCGGTCGCACCCTCTTCGAGCCCTTCCGCCGTGTAGTTGGCATTGGAAGTCCAGACGGAATTCGCCACGAAAGAGGTGATCGTGATCTCGTAATAGCTTTCCCCTTCGTCCGGAGTAACTTTATCGAAACCGATCTTCAGATCGTACGATTCGGTCACGTTCATCACCATGCTTCCCGCGATCCCGAATCCCGCTTCGGTGAAAGCGGGCGAAGTGTGAACGATCGCCGCGCCCGCGGGATCGTGATTGGCGTTGAAAACAAGTCTCGTCTGCCCGCCGTAATAATCCTGCCACATCGTAACGGCGAGCGGAGAATTCTTTTCTCCGAAATAGCCGCTCGCGGGGGCGCTCGTCAGAACGAAACCGAAACAGTCTTTTACGTTCATCGACATGCGGATCGTGATCTCCAGCCCGTCGAGATCGACTTTGTTTTTGTTATAAGAGCGTTCGCCCCATTTCCCGATATTTCCGATGCTGTCGAAGCCGTTTTCGGCATACGTAACGGAAAATCCGCCGTAGCCGCCCCAGTCTTCGTCGGTTTTACCGACGATCCCTTCGTCTGCCGCCATCGCCGACGTAAAGCCGAACGAAAGCGAAAGCGCGAGTGCAAGTGCCGTAAGCACCGTCAAGAACTTTTTCTTCATTTTCTTTCTCCTTATTTTTCCGCAAGGTTTTTCGCGGCAAGGACGGGAACGCAAAAGATCCCCCATCTGCCGGAAACGCCCCGCGTTTTATTTTTCGATATACATATTCATACGGCGGATCTCCACCATACAATCGTAATTGCCCGGGATCTCCCACCCGATGTTCGTACTGCCGAGAACGAGGTCGTTTATCGTAGCCCCTTTCAGCGCGCCCTGCTTCTGCGCGGACTTCAGCCCCGCTTTGATAAAGGGAACGACGTCCACGCGGACCGATCTGTCCCGCCCGATGACGGAAGAGGGAAGATCGACCCTGTTCCCCTCGGTCGAAACGTCGACCTGCGAGAGAGAAAACATATAAATAAACATTCCCGTGTTATCTTCTTTTCCGCCGTCGTAAGCCGCCATTCCGGAAGGAGTGGAGCCGATCGCACGGGTATCGAACATGGAAAATCCGAACCACATGGATTGTTGATAACTCTCGCTTTCGGGGTTTAAATTCGTCATGGAGACGAACCACTGGAACTGCGCCGCGTGCAGGGCGGGATCGACCGGGTATCCGGTCAGTCTGTCGCATTGCGTCACGTTGTAATCGCATTCCCAATAAATTTTCTGCGCGCCTTTAAAAGATCTGGCGTGAAAGTTCTGCCCGATGATGTTATGGGGCCAGTTTTCCGAAGAAGTGAGACGGTCGCGGATCTGTCCGTTTTCGTCCGTTCCGTATTCCACGCTCCCTTTGATGCCGAGTTTCACCCTGCCCGTCGCGGCGGAATCGACTTCGAACGTCTTGCTTCCGTCGTAATAGGAGAGCACGGAACCGTCGCGGCGGAACGTCGCGTCCATCATGTTCCGCGTGCAGCCCCATTGCCCCATGCTCCACACGTTTTCGCCGTCGGCGGCGATGCCGCCGTAATCGAGGGTCCCGAAAGGGATCCCGCCCGATGTGTTGGAATGAAATTTCGAGATCGCGAGCCCGCGGGAGAAGTTCAGGTCGTCTAAAAGTTCTTCCTTCACCCCGTCGTTCACAAGGGGGCGCGGCATGATTTTTTCGTTCGCGGCGTTGTCTTCCCACGTCGGTCCGGAAACGGAACTTTCGCTTTCCGGCGCGGAGATCAGATCGCTTTCTGTTGCGGCGGGCGTTCCGCAGGCGGACGCCCCGAAGATCGTTGTGATTGTCATAAGTCCGATTAAAATTTTATGTCTGAATTTCTTCATTCCTCTACCAGAACGGATATGTCGGACAACGTAAACGATACGTCGAACGTACCCGTAACCTCCCATCCGATATTCGTATTTTCGATCACCATATCTTCCGGATCGCTGTTTTTCAGGAATCCTCTCTTTTTCGCTTCCGCGACGGCGGCTTCCATAAACGGTTTCACGTCGAGGGAGACCCTCGTCTTTCCGCCGACCGCGACGGGGCGATCGAGGTAGAGCGCCGAGTCGATAAAGTAGATCAGCTTGCCCGTGTTTTCCGGTTTTCCGCCGTCCTGTGCGATAAACGCCGAAGGGCGTTCCCACCGGTAGTCGTACAGGGGAAGCCCGAACCACACGTAATCGCCGTTTTTCCTGTCCGCGATCGCAAAGATCCAGGAGATCTGCGCCGTATGATAAAGTTCCGGCGCGCTTTGCAGACAGACGACTTTGTTCACGCAAAGTTCGATCGTCGCCGTGATTTTTTTCGCCGCGAAAACAGGCTTCCGCTCGCGGAACCACTGTTCGAGCAGAAGGTGGGGCCACCCCTCGCCTTCCACCCGCGGAACGGTGTATTCGTTGCCCGCGTCGAGTTCGAGCGTTGCCGTCCGTTTTACGGGGTCGGCGATCACCCGTTTGCTCTCGTCGTAAATCTCGTAAGCGCCGTCCTGACGGACGATCTCTCTTCCGTTCGCAAGATTGTGTTTGTTGCCCCACTGCGCCAGCTGCCAGCTCGGGCGGTTTTTTGCCGTGTGCCTGAAGTCGAATATCGCGACCGGTCTGTCCGTCACGCGCTTTTCCACATGCCGTACTTCGAAACCGTCCGCAAATTCTCTGTCGTTCACTATTTCCGTCATACCGTTATTTTACCTTAAGTCCTAAATTTCCGATCGTCACGCAGACGTCCGACACGTTCGTGACTTCCCATCCGATGTTCATGGAATTGAGAGCCATGCTTTCGAACGCCGATTCTTTCAGCGCGCCTTTCTCTTTTGCCGAGAGGAACGCTTCCTCGAGCAGCGGACGGATATCGAGATCGATCGCATATTTCTTTCCGTATTCCGTCTTTCCGCCGAACACCTTATCTCCCGAAGGCGCATAGATGTACTTTCCCGTGGAATCGGCTTTCCCGCCGTCGTACATCGAGGTTCCCGGGAAAACTCTGTCCGCATAGCGGTTGTCGTACAGCGTGATGTTGAACCAGAAATAATCGCCGATCGCGCTGTCGAGATCCTTTACCGAAAAGATCCACTGAAACTGGCTCGCGCCGCCTTCGGACGAGATCAGATCGTCGTGATCGATCGTAAATTCCATCTGCACGCGGATCTCCGAGCACGCCGCCACGTTCGTGTTGCCTGCCGACTGCCCGAGCACCATGTGCAACCAGTCTTCGCCCTGCTTGCGGGGCGAGATCTTTCCCTGCTCGTCGAGATACTCTTTCGATGTATCCGCCTGCAGGATCAGTTCTCCCTTTTTATTGTCGCATTTGATCAGTTTGCTGCCAGACCGGTTGGTAAGGGTGAAATAATCCCCTTCCTCTCCTTCGATCCCTTTCCCTTCTTCGAACATGGTCGCGAGGGAAATGTCGTTCACGGAAGAATCGTATCTCCATGCGACGGTCCCGTCCCCGCCGAGACGATATCTCGTCGAAGAAAGATCGCAATACTGCGCGAGATCCCAGGACGGCTGAACGGACGCGTCCGCCGTGGAAGAATATTTCCACCACGTTCCGCCCACTTCGCCCGATTTCAGATTGGAGATATTGAAACCGTTCGCGAACGTCGGATCGGTCAGCACTTCGCGGTATCCCGTTTCCGTTCCGCCGCTTTCTTCCCTGCCGCCGCTCTGCCCGCCGTTTCCGCACGCCGTGCCGGCAAACAGAAAACAAACGGACAGACAGGCGAGAATTTTACCCGATAATTTCATATTTTCCTCCTTGCGATCGATGTCACATTTTGAACGCGCCGCTCGTCAGACCGCTGATAAACTGTTTCGACGTAAAGAAGAACGCCGCCACGAGCGGAATGCTGACGAGAACGTACGCCGAGAGAGAGATCCCCATGCCGAGCGTATCGGCGGAACCCGAAAGTTCCATGATCCCGACGCTGATCGTGTAAAGCTGTTCGTTGCCGAGCAGAATGAGGCGGGGCCACACAAGGTCGTTCCACGCGCCCATTAAAACGGAGAGCCCCACGGTGAACAGAATGGGTTTCGAGAGGGGGATCGCGATGGTGAAATACTGTCTGATCTGCGACGCGCCGTCGATCTGCGCCGCCTCGAACAATTCGCCAGGCAATCCGTTGAAGAAAGATCTCAGCAGATAAATATTGAACGGCGAAGCGATCTGCGGCAGAATGACGCCCGCAAGCGTGCCGAGAAGCCCGAAACTTGCAACGAGCGAATAAGACGGGATCAGCGTGAGCACCCCCGGGATCATCATCAGCGCGAGGATCATCATAAACAGAACTTCCCGCCCTTTGAAGCGGAACCGCGTGAACCCGTAAGCCGCCATCGAATTGACCAGGATCGCCGCAACGACTTCGATCGCGGCGATCGTGATCGTGTTCTTGAAATACCCTTTCACGTAGATCCAGGCAAACTTATAAAAGCTCGTCACCCACTCTTTCGGCAGAGCGAAAACGTTTTCGTAATACTCCGCGGGAGGCTTGAAACTGTTCACGATCATGATATAAAAGGGGAACAATACCAATATCGCAAGGATCGTAAGATAAACGTACATTCCCCACTGCGAGGCGAACGCCCCGCGATGTTTTTTCCGTGCCATATCAGTAATCCTCTGTTTTTATCACTTTGTTGTTGATCAGCGTTACGGCGAGTATCACGAGAAACAACACGAGACCTACGGCGCAGGAATAGCCGTATTCCGAATCGTTCATCGCCGCTTTGTACATATAGTATCCCGGCACCATGGAAGCGTATTTCAGCCCCGGTCCGCCGTTCGTGATGGCGTACTGAATGGTATATCCCTGAATGCCGCCGATGATGCCCATCACGATGAAATATTTGATCTGCCCCATGATCAGGGGAAGGTCGATTTTAAAGATCCTGCCGAAAGCGGAAATGCCGTCGAGTTTCGACGCTTCGATCACCGAATCGGGAATATTGTTCAATCCCGCCAGATAAATCAGGAAACTCGTTCCTCCCACCCACGGAAAGCCGTATACGACGATCGCGAGAAGAACGGTATTCTCGCCGTCGAACCAGGCGCACGGCGGCAATCCGAATTTCCCGAGGATCGTGTTCACGAGACCGTTCGGCTGCCCCGTCAGGATCACTTTGCCCCACAGCATGATCGTAACGATGCCTGGCACGAGCGCGGGAAGCACGAAAAGAAAACGATAAACGGCGTTCGCCCGCGCGCTTCTTAAGTTAAAGAGAACTTCGGCGAGGATGATCGTGCAGACGTTTCCGATCACCATGCAGGTGATCATCAGAAACAGCATGTTCCCGCAGGAACGGTAAAACAGCTCGTCGCGGAAGAGCCGCGCGAAGTTATCGAAGCCGATAAAATGCGCGGTCGTTCCGTTCCAGTCGGTAAACGATTGGATAATGGCGTAAACGGGCGGGTAATAACTGAAAACGAGCAGAAGGACGAAGGCGGGCGCGATCCACAAAACGCCCCGATACTGCCCTATCCCCGTTTTCCGTTTTTTTGCGGTTTGTTCTTCCATTGAAAATTTTTCCACTCCGTCAGTCGATCGCCGGTCCGTCGTAAGCGGGCCAGCTGTTTCTGTCCCAGGAATTCTGCTTGTAAAGGGTATTCAACGCCTGCTGAAGAGAGGTGGTCAGCCCGGAAAGTTTTTCCTGTAATTTCGAAGAGTCTTTTTCCTTGATGATCTCGATCCTCATCAGATAAACGGCGTCGTAATAAGATTTATTCACGCAGCCGCCCGGCGCAACGGCGCTCCAGGCAAGCGTCTTTTTGTTTGCGCTGTCCGCCGTATACTGCGAAGAAAGGGTCCTGAAATAATCGTAATTGGTATTTCCCGAAAGGGGAATGGAGAATCCTTTGTCGTTGATCAGTCTGTCGTTGTTTTCGTAACAGGTGACAAACTGAAGGAAATCGACGCATTTTTCCACCACGGCGTCTCCCTTGTTCATCGCGGTTTTCGTAACGCCCCAGCCGGTGGAATAACCGGAAAGTCCCCTTCTCACGTATCTGTCCACATTATATTTCGTGTAATACTCGTTTTCGGGTTCGCCCTCGGGCTGCTGCTCCAGGATCGGATAAGAGAATACGCCGATCTCGAACTTGCCGTCCACGGTATCGATGAGTTTACGCATCGTTCCGCCCTGCGCTTCCATCATGACAAGGTTTCCGGACGTGAACTGCTGCTCGGCATAATAACTTTCGAATGCCGCGGGATAATACTTCGTAAGCACCTTCACGAGGCGCGCTTTTTCCACCGCGCGCGGACCGTCGGGAGAATAAAGTCTCGTTCCGTTTTCGTCCTTCGTCATATAGGCACGGGCGACTTCCTGCGCGTCCATAACGCCGTTTTTGTTCAGAACGTCCCAGTATTCGAGATATTCGCCGTATAACGCCGATTCGAGACACCCGTCGTACCACGGATAATAGGGGCAATAGGGCGTGAGGTAATCGGCTGCGGTGTTGTCCGCCCGGTCGATCGTCTTCGCATAGGCGTTGATCTTGTCCTGTGCTTCCATCAGCTCTTTAAACGTCTGCGGTTCGCTCGTGATGCCCGCCGCGGCAAAGATCGTCTTGTTATAGATGATGCCGATCGCGTTCTTTTCGAGTTCCACCGTAAATTTCTTGCCGTTGGGGGCTAACGTCGTGCCGTATTCTTCTTCGGAATAGATATCCTTCCATTTCACGCTGCCGGCTTCGCCTTCTTTGCTGTATTTGTTCGGCTTTTCCATGTAGTCGTTCAGCTCGACGAACCAGCCCTTGTTCATATCTTCCGCAACCGTCGTGCCGAGATAAAAAAGAATGTCGGGAGCGGTGCCCTGATTGAGTGCGGGAACCATCGTCTCTCTGTCGTTGTTCATCGAGCTCGAAGCCACTTTGATCTTATATCCCGGGTTGAGTTTCGACCACTCTTCGCCGAGTTTCTCTAAAGTATTGTAAGGATAGGGATTTGCGTATTTGTCGTACATCATCGATTTCGTGGAATTGAACACGGCGTTCGCTCCGCCGCCGTCCACGACGATCTCCGTCACGGGACCCGTAACGTCGCCTCCGCCGCGCTTGCATCCGACGCCCGACGCGATCACCGCGACGCAACAGATCGCGGACACAACGGCTGACAACTTCTTGACTGCTTTCATATTTCCTCCGTCTTGAAATGTTATTTCCCGAAACCCGTTTCCGGGAGCGATCTGCCCGCGCGGGACAACCGCGGCGCGAAGCGTTCCCCTTTCGGCTTTCTGTTTCAATTTTAACACGAGATATGCGATATGTCAATACCAAACCCGAAATTTGCTTGCTCTTTCTTGGTATAGTTATATCAAAACGCTTTACATTTTATCAATAATCTATTATTGTTTATATATCAACTAAGGAAATTTGCGCCCTTTACGGCAAATTACCCCGAAAGAAGGATCCTATGAAACGTCTGCATTTATACGAACAGGTCGAAACCTATCTTCTTCATATGGTAAGGGAAAACATCGGCACCCCCGACTTCAGATTCCCTTCGGAAAATCAGCTGGTCAATATGTTCAACGTGAGCAGAATCACCGCCAAACGCGCCCTGACCAATCTGACGGACGAAGGGCTTTTATACCGGAAAAAAGGAAGCGGAACCTATCTCGCCCCGGGGCTCACGACGGAATACGTGGACAAACGCTTTCCGCGGGAACCTGCATACGTCCGCCCGATCGGCATGGGCAACAAAACGATGGGCGTTATCCTGCCCGATCTTACGAGCACCTTTTATACGGAGATCCTCTGCGGCATCAACGATTTCGCACAGGCGCACGGCTGGAACGTGATGCTCGGCAACACGAACAACAACCAGGAGAGAGAAACGGAATTCATCAAACAGTTTACCGAAAGCTGCAACGGGCTGATCATCTGTCCGTGCAACTATAATCTTTACAATCAGCAGATTTTAAGGCTTTCCCTGAAAAATTACCCCATCGTCCTCATCGACAACAACATGTTCGGCATTAA
This sequence comes from uncultured Acidiphilium sp., assembly GCA_902495325.1. GTDB lineage: Bacteria > Bacillota > Clostridia > Christensenellales > Borkfalkiaceae > UBA10281. The sequence goes on along the minus strand of CABUWK010000027.1, from coordinate 1,021 downwards.
CATCACGTATATCAAGAGCGATTCTTTCAACGCCATCTACAAAGCCGTGGAATATTTTATTTCGCAAGGGAAAAAGAACATCGGTTATATCACTCTTCCCGAAAAGAACAACCTCAGTCTCGAAGAGAGAAAACGGGGTTACGAAGCGGCACTGATCGATCACGACCTTCGCATTCACAAAGAATTTATTCTCAACTCGTCCGACCACACGGCGATTTTCACCGAAAACAAGATCCGGCAGTTTTTGAACAACAACCGCGAACTCGAAGCGATCGTCACGGCAAACTGCGGGCTCGGGATCCAGGCCGTGAAAGACATCCTCGCCACGGGAACAGACCGCCTGCTCGATAACGTGATCATCTTTGACGACGAATTTTCCAAACTGAAAGATCTTTTGCTTTTCCGCCCGAAATATATCAAACAGGACACCCTGAAAATCGGAATGACGGCTGCGGAAAAACTTGTCGAGAAATACGATTATCCCGACACGATCAACTCCTGCATCACCATTCCCACCGAGCTTCATTTCGACGACTGAACGAAACCTTTGCCCATAGCCCCGTCATTCGTCATCGCCTTCTTTTTTCACGGCGAAAAACAGGCTTGCGGCTGTATTGTCCCTTTTCCGGAAAGCCGCCGCGATTTCCGTCGGGATCCGGCTTTGCAGGCTTATAAAAAACACGCCGGCAAACAAAACGAAAAGACACCCGCGGGATTTTCTCCCGAAGGTGTCTTTTAAAATAACCTGTTTATCGGCTTATAGCGCAGTTTTTGCCCGTTATTTCAACCGGGCTGACAGAACCCGGTATCTTCCGCATCGAAAAACATGCGACTGGAAATCGGCTTGTTTGTTATAATGCGGTTTTCCTATGCTTAGCATTCGCCATCACTAACTATTTTTATGGTTCATCATAATTTTTGGTGTTTTGGAAAAACAAACAGTGAATAAAAAAAGAGCCAGAGGCTCCAAAAGTAGTATAATTAATTAACCACAATAAACCAACTACTAGAGGATCAAATG
>CABUWK010000026.1 GCA_902495325.1 uncultured Acidiphilium sp. | reverse complement strand
ATGCCAGGCAAGAATAATACGAACCATGGTCTGACGGCGTATTTTTGACTAATACTTCGTTACGCTCACGGCTTATACGGTCAAGTATTAACCCGTTCGCGTGCCTTGTCTTAGCCTAAAAATCCGCCGTCAGACTTGCCCGCAACCAAAACACCGATATTTTCGATGATTTTTGGTAAAGGCGAGCGCAGACGTACTTTCCGTACTTCAAACGAGAATTTGCCGAAAAGCGCGGAAATAGCGGTGTTTTGGCAAGGTTCGTATTACTCTTGCCTGGCATAGCAACGCAGGCGTCTTTCTTATAATATACCAAAAAATTAAATTCTTTTCAAGCAAAACGAACCGAAATCCCGTTTTTTTCATAAACTGCCCGATATTTTCCCGAAAAAAATACGTTTTTTGCCGAAAGCAGTTGAAAACGAAGGACGGGAGTGCTATAATGACGGGAGAATCATCTTTACGCCGGATGAAAGCGGCCGATCCGTTTTCATTCCCGGCACGGGAGGAACGAAAATGAAAATTCTGATCGCGACCGATTCCTTCAAAGGCTGCCTTTCCTCTGCGGAAGCGGGCGAATGTATCGCGCGCGGGCTTGAAAAAAGCGACTTTTTCCGCAAAAACGCAAAGGGAAATTCCGTAACGTGCGAAATCGCGGAGATCGGCGACGGCGGCGAAGGAACGGGAAAGATCCTCACGAAAGCCCTCGGCGGAAATTTCGTGAAAGCAACCGTACACTCCCCCGTTTTCGCCGAAACAACCGAAGCGGAATACGGGATCTGCGGGAAAACGGCGATCGTGGAAGTCGCGGCGGCGATCGGTATCGCCCTCGTCGGGAAAGATAGCCGGCACCCGGGCGATCTGACAAGCTACGGCGCGGGAGAACTGATCCTCGACGGGCTCGATCGCGGGTGCGATCGTTTTCTGATCTCCCTCGGCGGCAGCGCGACGAACGACTGCGGGCTCGGCGCCCTGCAGGCGCTCGGCTTCCGCTTTCTCTCTTCCGACAAAAAGGAGGTTCCCCTCGGCGCGAAAGGAATTAAAAATGTTGCGTTTATCGACTTATCGCGCGCCGATCCGAGACTTTCTTCCTGCACGTTCACCTTGCTGTGCGACGTAAAAAATCCCCTTTGCGGCGAAAACGGGTGCAGCCGGACTTTCGGTAAACAGAAGGGTGCGACGGAAAGCGAAATAAAAGAAACCGACGCCGCGATGAAGAATTTTGCCGCTCTCGCCGCCGAAGTTCTCGGGCAGGACAGATCGAAAGAAGAAGGCGCCGGTGCGGCGGGCGGGCTCGGGTTCGCCTTTTCCGCTTTTCTTCACGCCGGAATACAATGCGGAATCGACTTTGTGACGGAAGCGATCGGACTCGAGGAAAAAATCGCAGTGAGCGATCTCGTGATCACGGGAGAAGGAAAGACGGACGGGCAAACGGCGATGGGGAAAGCCCCTGCGGGCGTTGCGAAACTTGCGAAAAAATACGGAAAACCCGTCATCGCCTTATGCGGAACGATCGGAGAAGACGCAGACCTTTGCCGCAGCGCCGGGATCGACGCAGTGTTTTCCTGCCTGCGCGAGCCCGTTTCCCCCGAAAAAGCAATCGGAAAAGAATATGCGGCGGCAAACCTGACCTCTCTTTCCGAACAGGTTTTCAACACGCTGAACCTTCTTTGATCCGGGCAAGGCTCTGGATAACAAAAACCAATCAACCGCCTTTCTCGTCATTCTGACCCGACCCGCCTGACGGACCCGGGAAGAATCTGAGAAAGGTGGAAATAAGTTCTATATTTTTGAGCCTCCTCGGCGGGGGCGCCCCCTTTTTGTCAACTCCGTTGACATTTCCCCCGCTTCAACGGGGGAATCTACCCTCGGCGTTTGGCACAAAACAAAAAACGAACCGCCGCCGGATTTCCGGCGACGGTCCTGAGGGAAAATTTCAATGCGGAAGACCCGCATTTCGGGGTAATGGGTAAACTGAATTTTTCCGGGGTTACACCCCTTTCTTTCGGTTGCGGCAATTCGTTTTGCCGCAATTTTTTTGCTTAACCGTGATAGAAGATGTTCTTCGCAAGAAGATCGTCGATATTGTCAACGGTGTACCACTGACCGGCGATACCTACGTCCGTAACCGTTTCGCCCGCAAGTTTCTTCGCGGCAAGTTCTACGGCTTTGTAACCGATGCTGTAGGAATCCTGTGCGACAGAGCCGACGAGAAGAGCAAACGTTTTGCCGTTGTCCTTGATCCAGTTATATTGGAAGGTACCGCAGTCGAATCCGCAGAAAAGGATATCTTTATACGTATTTTTTTCGTCGACGACAATGGGCTGAACTTCGTTTACTACGCCTTCGTTGGACATGAAGATGGACTGAGCGCCGTAATCTTTCAAAGCGGTAAGAGCGGCAACGTATTCACCCTTGTTGTTGGTTTTCACCTGTCTGTTGATATCGAGCGTATAACCGTCTTTCTGAGCGAGTTCATTGATCTTGTTGATGAAACCTTCCGCTCTGTCGATACCGGTAGAGGTGGAATCGTGCTGGATCACGCCGATCTTATACGCGGTTCCTTTCGTCATTTTGTTGTTATCGACAAGGTACTTATAGAAGTTTTCCGCAACGAGAGCTGCCGCCGCGCGGTTGTCGGTTGCGACTTTGCCCGCTCTGGGGTCTTTATCCTTCGTTACGTCCGCGCCGTTGTTGTAAAGACCGCTGTCGAATTCCACAACGGGAATTTTGTTGTCGTAAGCCTGCGTCAGCTCATCGGCAAATCCGAGACCGATCGTCGCCATAACCAGGGCTTTCGTATTCTTATTGTTGAGCGCGCTCTGAACCATTTCGCGCTGAGCGCTTACGTACTCTTCCGATTCCGCCGTAGGTCCGCGGAAGGTCACGTCGTACTTATATTCCTTGCCTGCCGCTTCCGCGCCGGCTTTTACCGCCTGCCAGAAAGCGTGCGTTTCGCCTTTCGCGATCACCGCGATCGTACCGTTTTCGGCTTTGCCGCCGTTGTTGCCGCAAGCCGCCGTTCCGAATACCATTGCCGCAGACATTACGCCCGCAACTGCCACACCGAGTGCTTTTCTGAGAATTTTGTTCATCTCAATTTCCTCCAAAATATTTTTCAAAGCGCGACTTTTTTCGCGTCTTTTCCGAAATAATGATTTTTGTTTCTTCCGGTCGGTTTTTCTCCGACCGGAAGCCCGTTTGTCAGCAGGTCTTTTTTATTTTCCGGCTTTCGCCTTTTTTCTCTCTTCCTTTTCGGCTATTTTCTGCGCGCGAAGATCGTTTTTCTGTTCTTCCCGATGCTTTCTTTCCTGCACGAGATCTCTGGCGTCTTCTTCGCGAAGTTTCGGAAGTTCCGTCGCGAAGTTCGCTTTCAGCGCGGCGATCTCGTTATCGATCTCGCTCGCTTTCGCCTTATCCTTTTGCGTAAGCGCAACGTCCTTTTCTTCTTTTAAACGTTCGATCTGCTCTTTCATCTGTTTGGTCGCTTTCTGCACTCTCGTTTCTTTCTTTACCCGGGCAGCGGCTTTCTTTTTGAAGATATCGAGAAGAACGGCTGCCACCACGATGACACCGGTAACGGCATAGGTGATGAAAGTTGCGTTAAGAGAATTGTCAAGCGCACTGAGAGAAAGGTTCAGCCCCTGACGGATCACGACGAGGATGATGGCGCCGAAGATCGTGCCGACGATAGACGCGGTACCGCCCGTCGTGCTCGTGCCGCCGATGTAAACGCCGGCGATCGCGTCGAGCTCCATGCCGTTTCCGCCCGCAAGCGTGAGCGAAGGATTGGTTGCCGTGTAGAAGATCGCGGCGATCCCGGCAAACAAACCGCCGATCGCGTAAGCGATGATTTTATAACAATCTACGTTGATACCCGAAAGGCGAGCCGCCTCTTCGTTGCTGCCGATGGCGAGAATGTATCTGCCTATTTTTGTTTTGAACATCACGATCATACAGATGATCGTTAACCCGAGCACCCACACGAGACCGATGGGAAACCCGTTCACGTTCGAGAAAACTTTCTGCAACCAGCTGACCGAGGGATATTTTATCGCGGAAGTCGATTTTGTGATCGCCTGTGCGATAACTGCGGAAAGTCCGCGGGACAACAGCATCGTGCCGAGCGTTGCGATAAACGGCGGAAGTTTGCATTTTGCGATCAAAAATCCATTCAGAAGACCGAACAGCACGCCGACGATCAGCATGACCGGAATTGTGAGCCAAAGGATACCATCTTCTGCCGAGGTAGTCGTTCCGCAGATCGCGCCCGCAATTACGGGAGCTGCGACACAGACCGTACCGATGGAAAGATCGATGCCGCCGGTGGCGATCACAAACGTTACGCCGAGCCCCAACATCGCATACGGCACGAGAGATTTCGTCATCGTGAGCAGGTTGCTCTTGCTTGAAAAGTTTCTGTTGATCAATGTGAACAGCAGATACAGCACGAGCGTTGCGCCGATGATGATCATGTTCTGTTTTCCGTTGGTCAGAAGGTTATTCCACGTTCTTACGCCCCATCTGCGCGCTCTTCCGCGAAGATTCAGGGCAACTTCGTACTGATTGGCTTCCGTTTTCATATCATTGCTCCTCCCTCATAGTAGCAAGTTTCATAATATTTTCCTGGTTTGCTTCCGAAATATCGAGTTCACCCGTCTTGCGTCCTTCGCACATCACGAGAACGCGGTCGCTCATACGGAGGATCTCCACGAGTTCGGAAGAGATCATGATGATCGATTTGCCCTGTTTCGCAAGTTCGTTCATCAGCGTGTAAATTTCGCTTTTCGCCCCCACGTCGATCCCGCGGGTAGGCTCGTCAAAAATCAGAATATCGCTGTTGCGGATCAGCCATCTTGCGATAATGACCTTCTGCTGATTGCCGCCGGAAAGGTTTTTCAAAGCCTGTTCCATCGAAGGCGTTTTCGTCTTCAGCTTTCTGTTGTAAATTTCCGCTTCTTTTCTCAGTTTCTTGTCATTGATCAGTCCGCCCGAAATATAACGGTCGACCGACGCGAGCGCCGTGTTTTCCGCAACCGACTTATCGAGCATCAGACCATAGCGTTTACGGTCTTCGGAAAGATAGCCGATACCGTAATGCACCGCGTCTTTCGGAGAACGGATCCTCACCTGCTTTCCGTTCACGAAGATCGAGCCGCCGTCGATCCGATCCGCGCCGAAGATCGCCCTCGCGACTTCCGTTCTGCCCGCGCCCATCAGTCCGGAGAAACCTAAGATCTCTCCTTTTCTGAGTTTGAAACTGACGTTGCGGATCTCTTTGCCGCGGCACAGATCCTTCACTTCCAGAACGACGGGGGCGTCTTCCGGAACTTCGCTGTGCGTTTTCGGGTCTTCGTACACCACGCGCCCGATCATCATGTTGATGATCTGATCTTTCGAGACTTCCGCGGTGTTCACCGTGTCCACATACTCGCCGTCCCGCATTACGGTAATGCGGTCGGAGATCTTCTTGATCTCGTCCATACGGTGGGAAATGTAGATCATCCCGATCCCTTTCTGTTTCAGCTCGCCCATGATACGGAAAAGATCGTCTATCTCCGTCTGCGTGAGCGCGGCTGTCGGCTCGTCCAGGATCAGAACTCGGCATTTGCGGGAAATCGCCTTTGCGATCTCAACCATCTGCTGTTTTCCGACCGTAAGGTTGCCGAGTTTCGTTTTCGGATCGATCCGGATACCGATGTGCCGGAATAATTGTTCCGATTCTTTGATCATCGCACCGTCGTCGATCCACCCGCCGCCGGACATCTTTTCTCTTCCGATAAAGATGTTCTGAGCGACGGTCAGGTCGTTCATCATGTTGAGTTCCTGGTGGATCATGCTGATACCGCGTTCCTGAGATTCGCCTATGTTTTTCACCGCATAGGGTTCACCGAGGTAACGGATCGTTCCGCCGTCCGGCTGATGGATCCCCGTAAGAACCTTCATGAGCGTCGACTTGCCCGCTCCGTTTTCTCCGACGAGAGCATGAACTTCTCCCGCCCGGAGATCGAAACGGACGCCTTTCAGGGCATGTACGCCGAGAAAGCGTTTGTCGATCCCTTCCATTTCAATCAACTGGTTCATAACTTTCCCTCTCAAATTCTTGTAATTTTATTGTAACGCATATTTTTCCGTTTTTCAATATCGTTTCTTGCTGAAATTCGTAAGCAAAAAACGACAGAATTTTCAAAAACGACTTGATTTTTCTTTTCATGTATATTATAATGTTTATAGTGGCTGTTTATAGCAGCAGACAGGTCGCCGCAGGAGAACCCGCAAACATGATCCGGGGAGAAAATTTTTATGAGGGAAGTTCATCGTTCCGACTCGTCATGCCGGCGGCACTATACGCCGGCAAAGGAAAACGCCTTGACGCTCAACGCCAGGATGCTCTATGCGGGGCACCTCGAACGCTCCCGTCACTGGACGGAAAATCTTCATTCGCACGAATTCTGCGAGATAATTTTCGTCGCTTCGGGGGCGGGCGTCGCCGATATCGGGAACGAATCTTATCGCGTTTCCGAAGGAGACATTCTGATTTACAACGCGGGCGTTCCTCACAAAGAACGTTCGGAAGACGTGGAACCCCTCGAAATGTTCTTCTTTGCCTGCACGGGGCTGCAACTCAACGACTTCCCGGACGATTGCCTGTTGCCGGAAAACGCCGCGCCCGTCATCCACACTTCGGGAGACAGAAAACGTCGGTTCGAAACCTGCTTTCATTCCCTGGTAACGGAAACGCAGACCGAAATGCCGTATTCCGAGATCATGGCGGAATACTGGACGAAGCTGATTTTAACGGGTATTTTAAGACAAACGAACGTAACCGAGAGAAAACTCGTGAAAAACATCACCTTTTCCCGTATTTATTCCTACCTTACGGAAAACTACGCGAAGATCTCTTCCATAGACGACGTTTGCAAAGATCTCTATATCAACCAATGCTATTTAACGCACGTATTCAAAAAGTACATGGGCATTCCGCCCCAGCAATACGTGATCAAATGCAGAATGACGCTCGCGAAAAAGCTGCTGGAAGAAACGGATCTGTCCGTGGCTGCGATCTCGGAACAGTGCGGCTATTTCGATCAGAACCGATTTTTCAAAACCTTTAAAAAATCGGAGGGCGTAACTCCCCTTTCTTACCGAAAACGCGGATTCGAAGCCGTTTCCGCCGGGGAAGACGCAATTTTACAAATTGACAGGGGGGGGTAAAACGAACCTCCTCTTTCCCGGAATAATTTCTGCTTCCGACGCAATAAAAACCCCGCCGCGCACTTCAGATCCGTGCGCGACGGGGTTTCTTTTTATTTGCAAATATGCCGGTAATCAGCTTATCTGCCGTCTTCTGTTTTTAATTTGCCTTGCGGGCATAGATCGTGAGCCCTTCACCGTCGAAATCGACGATCGCGGTATCGCCCTGCCCGAATTCGTTCGCGATCATCTTCTTCGCGAGCATCGTTTCCACACTGTGCTGGAGATATCTCTTCAAAGGTCTCGCGCCGTAAACGGGGTCGTAACCCTGCTCTGCGATATAATTCTTTGCCGATTCCGTCACTTCGAGACCGATGCGTTTTTCCGCAAGTCTCTCTTTAAGAGAAGCAAGCAGAAGATCCACGATCCTGAAGATCTCTTCTTTCTTCAGCGGTTTATAGAACACGATCTCGTCGAGACGGTTCAGAAATTCTGGACGGAAACTGCGCTTTAGCAGATCGTTCACTTCCGCTTTCGCCTTATCCGTGATCTCGCCGTCTTCCCCGATGCCGTCGAGAATGATCGGCGAGCCGAGGTTGCTCGTCAGGATGATGACGGTATTTTTGAAATCGACCGTCCTGCCCTGCGAATCGGTGATCCTGCCGTCGTCAAGCACCTGCAGAAGGATGTTGAAAACATCCGGATGAGCTTTTTCGATTTCATCGAACAGAATGACGGAATAAGGTCTTCTTCTCACCGCTTCCGTAAGCTGTCCGCCGTCCTCGAAACCGACGTATCCCGGAGGAGCGCCGATCAGACGGGAGACCGAGAATTTCTCCATGTACTCGCTCATATCGATACGGATCATATTCTTCTCGTCGTCGAAAAGAGCTTTCGCAAGGGTTTTGGCAAGCTGCGTTTTCCCGACGCCCGTGGGACCTAAGAAAAGGAAGGAACCGATCGGACGATCGGGATCGGCAATACCCGCGCGGGAACGCAGGATCGCTTCCGCAACGGAGCGCACCGCTTCGTCCTGTCCGACCACGCTTTCGTGAAGAATATCTTCGAGGCGCAGGAGTTTTTCTCTTTCGCCTTCCATCAGTTTCGCCACGGGAATGCCCGTCCAGCGGCACACGATCTTCGCAATGTCCTCTTCTGTCACCTTATCGTGAAGAAGAGAATCCTTTTCGGACGCGACTTCTTTTTCCGCTTCTTCGAGTTTACCCTTTAAGGCGGGAAGTTTTCCGTATTTCAGTTCCGCGGCGCGGTTCAGATCGTATTCCCTTTCGGCTTTCTGGATCTGCGCGCCGACCGCCTCGATCTCCTCGCGCAGTTTCTGCACGTTTCCGATCCTCGCTTTTTCCGCCTGCCATGCGGCTTTCATGCCGTTGTATTTTTCTCTTAAATCGGCAAGTTCCCGGCGAAGGTCTTCGAGCCTCTGCTTTGACAGCGTGTCCGTCTCCTTTTTCAAAGACGTTTCCTCGATCTCGTACTGCATGATCTTTCTCGAAACGTCTTCCATTTCGGAAGGCATGGAGTTCATTTCCGTTTTGATGGAAGCGCAGGCTTCATCCACAAGGTCGATCGCCTTATCGGGCAAAAATCTGTCCGTGATATAACGGTCGGAAAGCGTTGCCGCGGCTATAAGCGCGTTATCCTGTATTTTGACGCCGTGGAAGACTTCGTATCTTTCCTTTAAACCTCTTAAAATAGACACCGTGTCTTCCACGGAAGGTTCGTTCACCGTAACGGGCTGGAACCTTCTCTCGAGCGCGGGGTCTTTTTCGATATACTTGCGGTATTCGTCCAGCGTCGTAGCGCCGATACAATGCAGCTCGCCGCGCGCAAGCATGGGTTTTAACAGATTGCCCGCGTCCATCGCGCCTTCCGTTTTGCCGGCACCCACGATCGTGTGAAGTTCGTCGATGAAAAGAATGATCTTCCCTTCGCTCTTGCGCACTTCTTCGAGAACGGCTTTCAGCCTTTCTTCGAATTCGCCGCGGAACTTCGCACCTGCGACCAGGGCGCCCATATCGAGGGAAAAAAGCTTTCTGTCCTTCAGATTTTCGGGGACGTCCCCTTTCATGATACGAATGGCAAGCCCTTCCGCGATCGCCGTTTTACCGACGCCCGCTTCCCCGATCAGCACGGGGTTGTTTTTCGTTTTACGGGAAAGAATACGGATCACGTTTCTGATCTCGGCGTCTCTGCCGATCACGGGGTCGATCTTATTTTCTCTCGCCCGTTCCACGAGATCCGCGCCGTATTTGTTCAGCACGTCGTACGTGTCTTCCGGGCTGTCGCCCGTCACGCGGACGTTCCCGCGGACTTCCATCAACGCCTTCATGAAAGCATCCTTCGTAACGCCAGCCGCCGCGAACAGTTTCGCGACCGTGTTGTCTCCCTTTTCGAGAAGCCCGTAAAACAGGTGTTCGACGGAAACGTATTCGTCCTTCATGTCGCGCGCCTGTTTCTCGGCGGCGTCCATAGCGGAGCGGAGAGCGTTCGATAAGTAGCTTTCGCTTCCGCCGCTCACTTTCGGCAATTTCCCGATCTCTTCTTCCGCGCGATTTTTCAGCGTTTCGACGGAGATCCCCGCTTTTTTCAGCAGAACGGGAACGATCCCGTCCGACTGACCGAGAAGAGCCGCAAGCAGATGCACCTGCCCCACTTCCTGATTCCCGTTATCCTTTGCAAGGTTTACGGCGGTATTGAATCCTTCTATACTTTTTCTGGTCATGTTATCGCTGTTCATATGCTCACCTCACAATTCGAGCGAAGAAAGTTCGCCCGCATATTTTTTCTCTAATTTATCGTAAGCCGACGGAAGATCTTTCGCATTCGCAAAAAAATCTTTCATGATCGAATCGAGAAGTCCCACGAAAGAGGCAAGGCTTTCTCCCGCCGTTTCCGTTGCGGACGACCCCGGTTTTTCGAGCAACCGCTCATACCTGCCGTCTTCGAAGGAATAAACACGCTTTCCCGCATACTTGTTTTCAAGATAAGCGTAAAAACGATAAAATTCCCCCATCAGTCCGGTAAGCGCGGGGTTTTTTGCCCTGAGGGTCACCTTCAGTTTACCGAAATAGTCCCCCGACGGATATAATTCCACCGAGTAACGGACGGTCGGGTTATAACGATAACTCAGCGCGCTCTGGATAGACGCCATCGAAACGGACGGCTGATTGACGAATCTCATTCCCGCCGCCCCCGCGACGATCTCCTCGAGGCGGGACAGAATCCCGAGCATCTTCTGATCGGGCGTTTCCACGCGGAAGTAATCCGCAAGGATACGATCGAGCATAACCGAACGGGATACGCCCTTCTCGCAGGCAAGTTTATCGAGTTCGTCCACGAGTTTATCGTTCAGAAGTACGCTGTATACCGATTTGCCCATAACTTCTCTTTTGTCTCCTTTGTTCTTACGACGCCAACATTATATCATATTGTTATTAATTTGTCAACTGTTTTATTAATATTGTTTACATATTTTTTTGATCCTGTTCCCCGCAGACACGTTCGACGATCTTTTCCGCGATCAGCAGGGCGTTATACGCCGCTCCCCTTCTTAAATTATCGGCAACGCAATAAAAAAGGATCCCCTTTTTTTTCGCCTCGTCCCGGCGGATCCGCCCGACGAACACCTCGTTTCTGCCCGAGGCGAGCATAGACACGGGATAGAGAGATCGGGCGGGGTCGTCGACGATCACGCAACCTTTCTGCGCCGCGATCGCTTTGCGCGCTTCTTCCGCGGAACAAAAAAGTTCCGTTTCCGCACTCACGCAAACGGCATGCGCGTTTTCCACGGGCACGCGCACGCAGGTCGCCGATACGGGAAGGTCGGGAAGATGAAGGATCTTTCTCGTTTCGTCCCGCATTTTTCTTTCCTCTTCGCTGTTTCCCTCGGCGTCGAAGTCTCCGATCTGCGGAATGCAGGTCTTTTCGATCGCATAAGGGTAAAAAGAAGGGTTTTCTCCCGCGCGCGTGCGCGACAAATCGTTTATTCCCCTCTGTCCGCTTCCGCTGACCGCCTGAAAAGTAACGTAAGAAACGCTTTTCAAGCCGAATTCGCGAGCGATTGCCGCAAGCGGCAAAACCGCCTGAATGGTGGAACAATTCGGATTCGCGATCTTTCTTTCCGCGCCCCGATAATCGGAAAAATTGATCTCCGGCACAATCAGCGGGACTTCCCGTTCCATTCGGAACCGGGAGGAATTGTCGATCGCGATCGCCCCGTTTTCCGCCGCAACGGGAACATATTCCGCCGAAACTTCTCTCCCCGCAAAAAAGAAAACAAAATCCGTATTCCGGAAACTCCCCCTGTCTGCCGCCAGGACGGGCAGATCTTCGCCGCGAAAACGGAGCGTCTTTCCCTCGCTCCGCGGCGAGGCGAAAAGTCTCAGCTCTCCGAAAGGAAAGTCGCTCTTCTCCGCCAATCCGAGAAAGGTTCGTCCGACAAGCCCCGTCGCGCCGACCACCGCCACGTTATAATTTTTTCTGTTTTCCATAGATACCGGAATTCTCCCACACTATCATATGATATATTTCCCCGCCGTGCGAACCATGCGGCATAAAAAAAACGGGGGAGTATAACTCCGTCCCGTTTTTTACGATAGCGATAATCGGCTTATAGCCATGCTTTTCTCACTTTTCTGTTCCGATACACGTTAAAGGTGATCGTATACCCGTTCGTTTCGAGCGGATCGCTCGTTTCCGCGAGCACGAAATCGGGGTTCTCGTCAAGGTTATCGTAAAACACCTCGGCGCCGCCGTCCGCGCGAACCTTGGTAACGAGAACTTCTTCGCAATAGGGCAACATGGTGCGATAAAACATCGCGCCGCCGATCACGTATACGTCTCCCTTTTCCTCGGCAAGAAGACGGAAAAGGCTTGCGGGATCATGCACGCAGATACAGTCATCCCGTTCGACGTCTTCGGGGCATAAAACGATATTCCTTCTGTCCGGCAACGGTTTCCCGCCGGGAAAGGACAACAGAGTATTATACCCCATGCAGACGGTGTGTCCCGTCGTTTTCTCGCGGAAGAACTTCATGTCGGCGGGAAGCCTGAACAACAGATCGTTCTTCTTCCCTATTCCCCATTTTTCATCCACCGCGACGATGGCTCTTATCATATAGCGACCTCCAGTCTTTCTTTCAGCGGCGTGGCTTCGTAGCCCTCGAGCCTGAAGTCATCCACCGTAAAATCGTAGAAATTTTTCACGTCCGGATTCATTACGAATTTCGGCGCGGGATATTCGGGATTCAGAAGCATGTCTTTCACGGAAGGAATATGTCTGTCGTAAATGTGCGCGTCCGCGATCACGTGGACGAGCTCGCCTGCGATCAGACCGCTCACCTGCGCAAACATGTGCAGAAGAACGGCATATTGCATCACGTTCCAGTTGTTCGCGACCGCCATGTCGTTCGAACGCTGATTTAAAATACCGTTCAGCCTGTTTCCCGTCACGTTGAACGTCATCGAATAGGCGCACGGATAAAGATTCATTTCGTGCAGATCTTCGAAATTATAAATATTCGTTAAAATCCTGCGGGAAGCGGGGTTGTGCTTCAGATCGTAAAGCACCCTGTCCACCTGGTCGAATTCCCCTTCGGGATAAACGTTCTTCACGCCGAGCTGGTAACCGTAAGCCTTGCCGATCGTCCCGTCTTCTCCCGCCCAACTGTCCCAGATATGGGAATGCAGATCGGCGATGCGGTTGGATTTTTTCTGCCAGATCCACAGGATCTCGTCCACCGCATTCTTAAAACCCTGTTTTCTTAAAGTCATCACGGGAAATTCCTTCGTCAGATCGTAACGATTCACGATGCAGAATTTTTTTATCGTATGCGCGGGGGTACCGTCTGCCCAGCGGGGGCGCACCTCTCTGTCCTTGTCCCAAACGCCGTTTTCAAGAATATCCGTTATATTTTCGCGAAAAACTTTATCCGCGTAGCTCATTTTTCTTCTCCTTTTCCTTTTGATTTTTCGCGTAACGGCGCCCCGATCCGCACTTCGTTAAAATGCGTCCTTCTCCTTGCGCCGCCAATGATTTTTCATGATCGCGATCAGAAGTTTCGTCGGAAGGATCTTTTCCAGCACGTAATTCATTTTATTGAAAAACCCGGGCACGACGATCCTTTTGTTTTTACTCAATCCCTTTAACGCCTTTTTTACCACGAAGGCAGGACTTTTCGAAGAAAGTTTTCCCGAAAGACCCTGCTTTTCGATATCCGCGATCACGTCCGGACGAGTGGGAATGCTGCCCGGAACAAGGATCGTGACGTGAGTTCCGCACAATTCTTTTCTGACAGCCGAATAAAAATCGATGAGAAAGGCTTTCGATGCGGAATAGATCGAAAAATACGGGATCGGAACCGTTCCGCACATGCTGGAAACGATCAGCGTTTCAAAGATCCCGGGGGTTGTGTCAGGCTCTTTATAAAATCTGTCAAGCGCTTTATAAAAGCAGAGAAGATTTCCTTCGATATTCACCCGAAGCTGGCGGATGATTTTTTCCTCGCCGTATTTCCGGAAAGCTTTCTGCGTATCGATCCCGGCGATCGCGAAATATCCGGAAAAATTCATTCCGCGCTCGTCCGAATAACGGAACATATCCTCGATGTCTACCGGGTCGGCAAGGTCGCATGCTTTGTATGCAATTTTCGCGTCGGGGCAAAGCTCTTTCAACTCCGCGGCAAGCGCGGCGAGTTTTTCCTCGCTTCTGCCCGTCAGAAATAATTCTTTTCTTTCCCCGGCAAGCAGCCCGCGGCAAAATTCTTTTCCTAAAACCCCTGTCGCTCCCGTTACGAGATAATACCCCATATCCTCACCTATAAGTTCTTAAAACAGCTATTTCAGAGTGCCGGAAGGTTCCTCTGAATTCAGATCCCGACACCCGAAGTTTCTTCTGTTTTTCTCTCGCTGATGTTGTTCAGCCAAACGTTCTTCCTCAGCATGACGAATCCGACGACGCATTTAAAGATATCGAGCGAACAGACGAGCGGGTACACGTAATAGATCGAAAGGCTGGTTTTATGAACGAGCAACAATGCCGCAGGAACGGAAACCGCCCACACGAACACGCTGTCGAATAAAAAGGTGACAAGCGTTTTCCCGCCCGAACGAAGGGTAAAATACGCCGAATGAAGGAACGCCTGAAACGGGATATTGATCGCCATCACCGTCATGAGATAGGTGGCGATCGCTTTTGCGTCGCCGTTCACTTTGGAATACAAAGACGGAATAAACGGCGCGGAAATCGCCATCAAAATCCCGGTCACGATGCCCGTCATCACGGAAAACGCGATCAGTTTGTTGTCGTCGCTCTTCGCTTTTTCGAAATCGTTCGCACCCAGACTCTTTCCGACGATAATTCCGACGGAGGTTCCGAGCGCCATGAACACGATATTGAAAATATTCAGCACGGTGGAAGCCATATTGAATCCCGCGAAAACGGCAAGCCCGCGGACGGAATAGCAACGCGTGAGCATGGTCATACCGAGCGACCAGAGCGCTTCGTTCAGAAACAGAGGCAACCCTTTTTTACAGACGGACGCAAATACGTCCTTCGGCATTTTCATGCTTCTGTACGCCCCGCGGATAAAAGTAAACCTCTCTTTTTTCAGGTGCGTATAGATCACGATGACAAAACATTCCGCAAATCTTGCGATCACCGTGGCAATCGCCGCTCCCCTTACGCCGAGCACGGGACACCCGAGTTTTCCGAAAATCAGCACGTAATTAAAGACGAAATTCACCGCGACGGCGATCGCGCCCGCGATCATCGGGGTGAACGTATCCTCGAGCTGACGAAGCGTATCTCCGTATACCTGCGCGAGCGCATAAGGGATAAGCCCGATAAACGCGATCGACATATATTCCTTGCCAAACGCCATTGTTTTTGCAAGATCCCCTTCTACGCCCGATTCATAAAGGAAAAAGGAGATCAACGGTTCCTGCACGAAAAGAAACAGCATGATCCCGACCGTTGTGATCGCGGCGCAGATCATCAGTTTGAAACGGAAGGTATATCTTACCCCGTCCACGTCTCCCTTTCCGAAATACTGCACCGTGAAGATCCCCGCGCCCGAGATCGCCCCGAAAATAAACAGGTTGAATACGAAAACGAGCTGATTGACGATCCCCACGGCAGACATCTCTTCCGTGCCGACGCTCCCGACCATGATATTGTCGAGAAAACTGACGAAATTCGTAATGCCGTTCTGTAACATAATGGGAAGGGCGATGAGGATAACGCCTTTGTAAAACGCCCTGTTCCCGATATACTTTTTAAAATTCATTTCCACACCGCGGTCTGACCGCCGGGCAACCCCTTCGGACAACCGTTTTGTTTTTTTCTCTCAAAAGCCCCGCTTACCTGAGATCCACGTTGACGCGATGTTTCAACGCGGAAAGGATCCGTTTCACGAATCCGTCGATATCTTCCTGCGTAAGCTGTTTTTCGTCGCTGCCGAAGCGAACGGTATACGCCATGCTCTTCTTATCCGCACCGACCTGATCGCCCATGAAAACGTCGAACAACTTAACCGATCTCACGTTCTGCTTGCATGCGGAACGGATCACGTTTTCGATCTCCGCAGAAGTAAGCGCCCGGTCGGAGACAAGCGCGAGGTCTCTTTCGATCTCGTTGAATTTCGGCAACGGCGCAAAGCGGAAGGGCACGTTCATCTGTTCTTCGAGAGCGGTATAATCGAGTTCGGCGACATAAACCATGATTTCTAGGTCAAACTCCGCCGCCGTTTCGTAGGCGACGCGCCCGAACGAGCCGATCTCCTTTCCGCCCGAAAGGATTTTTGCCGAAACCCCGGGGTGAAGATAAGTCTTTTCGGCGCGGGTATTCAGATCGAAGGTCAGCCCGAACGTTTCCGCAAGTTCCTCGAGCGCGCCTTTCATCGTGAAGAAATTCTCCTCTTTCCCGTATGCGGCAAGGCAAAGGTGCTTTCTCTCCTCGGGGAAATCTTTCACGGGGAGTTCCTTCGGGATATACGTTTCCGCAAGTTCGAAAAATCTCCCTTCCGTATTGCCTCGTTTTACGTTGCGGGAAAGAACGGCGAGCATGGAAGGAACAAGCGTTCTTCTCATCACTTCATAATTGTCGCTGATCGGGTTTTCGATCACGATCACACGGTTTTCTTCGTCCGTTTCGTTCAGATGAAGCGCCGCAAGTTCTTTTTTAGAATAGAAGGAATAAGTCATCGCTTCGTGATATCCCTGAGAACACAAAGCCTCTTTCGCCTTCATTTCGTTTTTCTGACGGTCGGAAAGCCCGCCCGCCGTAATGGTCGCGTCTTTTAAAAGGGTCGGAACGATATGTTCGTAACCGTACACGCGGATGACTTCTTCCGCGAGATCGGGATACCCTTCCACGTCCTCGCGATAAGGAGGCGCGATCGTTCTGATCTTATCCCCGTCCGTCTCCACGCCGAAATTCAGGCTTTTTAAAATACGGACGATCTCGTCCTTCGGAACTTCGATGCCGAGCACGCCGTTTATTTTTGCAAACGTGGTTTCCACAACGGCGTTTTCCTGTTTGTTTCCCGCCGAAGCGTCCGTTTCGACGGCAGTCACTCTGCCTGCGCCGAGTTCTTCGATCAGATGCAGCGCGCGTTTCATCGCGCGTTCCGTCGTATATTCGTCCACGCCCTTTTCGAAACGTTTGGAAGAATCGCTCGCTTTGCCGAGCATGCGGGAAGATCTTCTCACGTTATCCCGCTTGAATTTTGCGCATTCGAACAATACGGCGTTCGTCGTGTCCTTGATCTCGCTGTTCGCTCCGCCCATGATGCCCGCTAAGGCAACGGGGGTCTTCCCGTCGCAGACAAGAAGGTTGTCCGCGGTAAGCGTAACTTCCTTATCGTCGAGCGTGGTGATCTTTTCGCCGTTTTCCGCGCGGCGGACGACGATATGTTTTTCTTTTAAATCGTTCATGTCGAACGCATGCATCGGCTGCCCCGTTTCGAGAAGAACGTAATTGGTGATATCCACGATGTTATTGATGGAATTCAGACCGCAGAGCGCAAGCCTTCTCGACATGTACAGCGGAGACCTTGCGATCTTCACGTCCTTTACGAGGTGCGCGATATAACGCGGGCAAAGAACTTTATCTTCCACCGTCACGCGGACGGGTTCGTCCCCCGCTTCTTTGACCGCATGATAAGAAAGATCGGGCTCTTTGAAAGGCTTACCGAGGGCGCAGGCGATCTCGCGGGAAATACCGATAATGCTCTGACAATCCGGGCGGTTGGCAAGCACGCTGATATCGAAAACATAATCGCGAAGAGCGAGAAGGTCTCTTACCTCTTCCCCGAGAGGAAATTCGTCGTGAAAGATCAGAACGCTGTCTCCCGAAGCGCCTTCGTACCAGGCGTCGTCGATCCCGATCTCCTCACCGCCGCAGAACATGCCGTTCGATTCGACCCCGCGAAGTTTTCCGTTGAAGATCCTGTCTCCCGTGGCAAGGGTCGCGCCGTCCACCGCAACGGGAACGATGTCTCCCTCTTTCACATTGACGGCGTTGGTCACGATCTGAAGGATGCCGTATTTTCCCGCGTTTACCGAACAGACGCGCAGTCTCTCCGCGTCCGGGTGACGTTCGATTTTTATAATTTTACAAGTAACTACTTTATCGATCTTATCCCCGTAAGGAATGATCTGCTCGACCTCGAAACCGCAATCGAACAATTTTTTTTCAAGCTCTTCGGGCGTGCAGTCCACGTCCACGAAATCTTTGATCCAACTGAGCGGTGCTAACATGTTTTTATCGCCCTCCTTAACCTTTGAACTGCGAGAGGGCGCGAGCGTCGTCCTCATAGAGAATATGAATGTTATTGACCCCGTATTTCAGCATGGCGATACGGTCGAGCCCGAGCCCGAACGCAAAACCCGTGTACCGATCGGGATCGAGCCCGCAGTTTTCGATGACCCTGCGGTTTACGATACCGCCGCCGAGGATCTCGATCCAACCCGTGCCTTTGCACAGTTTGCAACCCTTTCCGCCGCATTCGAAACAGCTTACGTCCACCTCGACCGAAGGTTCGGTGAACGGGAAGAAAGAGGGGCGGAATCTCGTTTTCGCATCGCCCGAGAACATTTTGCGGACCAGAACGTCGAGCATGCCCTGAAGATCGCACAGCGTGATATTTTTATCGATCACAAGCCCTTCCATCTGATGGAACATCGGCGAGTGGGTCGCGTCGTCGTCGGCGCGGTATACTCTGCCGGGCACCAGAACTTTGAACGGCGGTTCGATCGTCGTCATCGCGCGGATCTGTCCGGGCGAAGTGTGGGTGCGAAGCATGAAATCGTCGCTGATATAGAACGTATCCTGCTTGTCGCGCGCGGGGTGTTCTTTCGGCGTGTTGAGCGCGGTAAAATTATGGAAATCGTCTTCGATCTCGCGCGTATCGAGCACGCGGAAGCCCATTCCGGCAAAAATTTCGCAAAGATCCCTCTTTACGATCGTTACGGGATGAAGAGTGCCGCGTTCTTTCTTTTCGGAAGGCATCGTAATGTCGATCGTCTCTTCCGCATAGCGGGCTTTCGCTTCCAGCCCCGCGATCACTTCTTCTTTTTTGCCGATGCTCATATTCGCCCATTCCTTCAGGGCGTTGATCACCACGCCGAGGCGGGGTCTTTCTTCTTTCGGCGCTTTCCCGAGTTCTTTCATCAGCGCGGGAATGATCCCCGACTTTCCGAATGTGTATTTCGCCTTTAAATCGAGAAGCTCTTTGCTTGTACGGACCTTCTGAAGAGACTCGGTGATCTCCCGTTTGATCTCTTCGATTCTGTTTTCCATCATATTCTGAATAACCTCTTCGGTTTTACCGATTTCCGTCGATCGCGAAGCCGACTTTATCTTCCGCGGCTCCGCGCGCTTATACTTAAATATTATAACAAATAAGGGAAAGAATGTCAAAGAAAAGACGGAAGGATAAACAAAAAGTCCGCTTTCGGAAAGAATCCGAAACGGATACCGTCATCCCCTGCCCGATCGTCTTTTGTTACCCCGCCCTGCCGGTCGGCTTTTCCAGATTGGGGCTTTCCTGTCGGTTTTCATTTTCTCCCCCTCTGCCTCGCTTGATTTTTGGCGTCCTGAGCCGAAAAAACCACCCTGCCCGCGAAGAATCTGTTTCTGTCATCCTAAGCCGACCCCGCAACCCTGCCCGCGAAGAATCTGTTTAATGATGTTTGTATAAAATTTTTCTTATCCGATTGACACAAAACTTATCGCATGATATAATAAGCATGAAACAATAAAATATAATTTCGGATTCCCCTCTTTCGAGGAAACCGGTTGCGAAGTTGCCGCCGTATACAATCTTCTTGTTTACAGAAACGAAGGGAAACCTCTTTCGGATGTAATTTATGACTTTGAAAATCAGGAAATCGAAGTTTCCGTTGCCCGGGGGATATTACGGTCAAGGATGATTTTGGAACTCAGGAAAGCATGGTTATCCATAAAAATTATATAATCGGGTATGTAATAGAATGAAAAAGAAAATTATTAAAATTAACGCTTTTATTATTTTATTGTCTCTTATTGTTGCTGTTTTACCCGGTGCCGCGTGCCTCTATCCGGGAGACGCCCACTTGCACGACTTGGTCGGAGAGTGGGAATGCGATGAAATATATATCGCTGCCCGCGGGAACTACACTTTTGCGATCAGATTAAGAATCGACGGAGAAGAAATCGATATTCACATGAATTCTCCGAAGCTTATTGCCACCGGATATTTATACGATAAAAACAAAATCATAAGAACGGTTATCGTCGACCAAGGTGAAGAGATAATCCGCGAAGAATACAACAGGGTATGGACTTGCCGTTTCAAAGAGGACAAACAAGGAAACCTGAAAGTAAAAGTAACCGAAGATTATCGATACAACGGTCGTTTTAAAGGGAAAACGTTTCATCTCAGAAAAATTTCCGATTACCCCGAAGATGACGGTTTATTCAAACTTCCGGATACCGACACTTCCGAAGATGACAAACCGGAAGGCACTTCTTCCGCAACATAAAAACAAAAAACCGCAGGGCTCCCGAAAGGAACTCTGCGGTTTTTCGTATATTGGGAAAACTTATCTTAACAGGACGCCGTTAAGCCGATCAATATATTTCCCCCAATGCTAATCACACAAAGCATAAATGCCCTGAGATCCTTCACCGGAAAGGCAAAAAACCGGATCGGAATGACAGGGCAAATATTTTTTAAAGATTTTCAAAAACCACCCTTCCCGAAACGGGAAAACGGTTCCGGAAGCGGCAGGATCAGAACAACCCGACGATCTTTCCGTCGTCCGTCACGTCGATCGATTCCGCGGCAGGTTTTTTCGGAAGCCCGGGCATCGTCATCACATCTCCGGTCAGAACGACGATAAACCCCGCGCCGGCGGAGATCTTCACGTTTTTTACCGTAACGGTAAAACCTTCGGGCGCGCCGAGAAGGGTCGGATCGTCCGAAAAACTATACTGCGTTTTCGCCATGCAAACGGGAAGATTTCCGTAACCGAGCAATTCGAACATATCGATCTGTTTCTGCGCGGCAGGGAGAATATTCACGCCCGCTCCGCGATAAACTTTTTTTACGATCGTTTCGATTTTCTCTCTGATCCCGAGCGTTTCGTCGTAAGCGTAACGGAAATTTGGCGTTTCCTCTTCGCACAGGCGAACGACTTCTTTTGCAAGAGCTTCGCCGCCCTTGCCGCCTTCCGCCCAGACGTCGGAAAGAACGGTATTCACGTTAAGGCGCGCACACTCTTTCATGATGAAAGAAATTTCCTCGTCCGTATCGGTCGGGAAACGATTGATCGCCACCACGCATGGAAGCCCGTAAACGTCTCTGATATTCGAAACGTGCCTCAAAAGGTTCGGCACTCCTTTTCCGAGAGCTTCGGGGTTTTCTTCTCCGAGTGATTTTTTATCGAGCCCGCCGTGCATTTTGAGGGCGCGCACCGTTGCCACCACAACGACCGCCGCGGGGGAAAACCCCGCTTTTCTGCACTTGATATCAAGAAATTTTTCCGCACCGAGGTCTGCGCCGAACCCCGCCTCGGTGATCGCATAATCGGCGGAACGAAGCGCCATTTCCGTTGCTATGAGAGAATTGCACCCGTGCGCGATGTTCGCAAAAGGACCGCCGTGCACGAATGCGGGCGTACCCTCGAGGGTCTGCACGAGATTGGGCTTCAAAGCGTCTTTCAGAAGTGCCGCCATCGCGCCCTGCGCTTTCAGATCACCCGCCGTAACCGGCTTGTCGTCATAAGTATAGCCGACGATGATTTCGGAAAGCCTTTCTTTTAAATCCGCGATCGAACGGGACAGACAGAGGATCGCCATAACTTCGGAAGCGACGGTGATATCGAACCCGTCCTCTCTCGGCGTTCCGTTCACTTTTCCGCCGAGTCCGTCCACGATAAAGCGGAGCTGGCGGTCGTTCATATCCACGCAACGTTTCCAGGTGATCTTTCTCACGTCGATCCCGAGGGCGTTTCCCTGCTGAATGTGATTGTCGAGCATGGCGGCAAGAAGGTTGTTTGCCGCGCCGATCGCGTGGAAATCTCCCGTAAAATGAAGATTGATATCTTCCATCGGGATCACCTGCGCATAGCCGCCGCCCGCCGCGCCGCCTTTGATCCCGAACACGGGACCGAGAGAGGGCTCGCGAAGAGCCACCGCAACCGATTTCCCGATCCTTCTCATTCCGTCGGCAAGCCCGATCGTCGTCGTCGTTTTTCCTTCGCCCGCAGGCGTCGGCGTGATCGCCGTAACGAGGATCAGTTTTCCTCGTTCTTTTCCGTTTTCGTTTAAATAGGAAAGGTCGATCTTTGCTTTGTAGTTTCCGTATTTTTCGACGTATTTTTCGCCGATCCCGATTTTTGCGGCAATAACGGAAATATCTTCCGCCTTTTCGAAAGCAGCCTGCGCGATTTCGATGTCCGTCTTCATAAAAACCTCCGTAAATATGCAATAAACGGCTTATAGCCGTTTATTTGTTTTTCTGTAACAAGTTATACTTCCACCGCTTTTCCCGTTTCGAAATATTTCCACGGGATAATTTCCTTCGGCGGTTCGATCTTAAAGCAAAGCCTTTGCTTGGAAACGGGGTGCGTAAAAGCAAGGCTTGTCGCCCAAAGGGCAAGTTTTCCTTTCACCGCTTTTTCCCCGCCGTAGCGCATATCTCCGAACACGGGGGTGCCGATGTTCGCCATCTGCACGCGGATCTGATGGCTTCTTCCCGTATGCAGTTTGATCTCCGCAAGGGAAAGCCCGCCTTTTTCTTCCAGAATTTTATATTCGAGCTCGGCAAACTTCGCCCCTTCCACCGTCTGTCCGCAGACGTAAACCATATTGTTGATGGGGTTCTTTTTCATGTAATTGGTAAGGGTCGCCGATTTCTCGCGCGGGGTTCCGACCAGAACGGTAAAATACTTCTTTTCGAAATCGCCCGTCTTCATGCTTTCGGAAAGCCTTGCCGCCGCCTTGCTGCTCTTTGCGTAAACCATCACGCCGCCCGTCGGGCGATCGAGACGATGCACAAGCCCCACGTAAACGTTGCCCGGCTTGTTCTCTTTTTCTTTGATATAATCCTTGATGACCGACAGCAGGTCTTTGTCTTTCGATTCGTCCTCGCAACAAGGCACGTTCTGCGGTTTTAAAACAACGATGATATGGTTATCCTCATATAAAATAATGAGGTCTTCTTTCGTCATCTGATTTTCACTCATAAATAAACATTCCTCCCGCACCGCACGGCAGGGCGATCCCCTCTTCCGTGGGAAGCCCTACTTCGTATGCGTCGATCGTACCTTTGTACTTCGAAAAACAAAGCTTTAAAATATCGGCAAGAACGGTAGGCTGAAGCCCCGTCGTATAACTGTTGATCAGAAAGAACAGCGGATGATCCGAAAGCACCCCGGCACACGTTTCCACCAGGGGATACAGTTCGCTTTCGAGTTTCCACATTTCTCCGTTCGGACCTCTGCCGTAGCTCGGCGGATCCATCAGGATCGCGTCGTACTTTCTGCCGCGGCGGATCTCCCGCTGAACGAACTTCTTGCAGTCGTCTATAATAAAGCGCACGTTTGCGTCGCCGAGCCCGGACAGGCGAAGGTTCTCCCCCGCCCGTTCGACCATGCCTTTGCTTGCGTCCACGTGGCAGACGCTCGCCCCCGCCGCCGCTAAAGCAACGGTCGCGCCGCCCGTGTAGGCGAAAAGGTTCAGAACGGAAATCGGTCTGCCGGCGTTTTTCACAAGTTCGGTCATTTTATCCCAGTTGACCGCCTGTTCGGGGAAAAGCCCCGTATGCTTGAATCCCATCGGCTTTACGAGAAACTTAAGATCCCCGTAAGAAACCGTCCACTCCTGCGGCATGGGCTTTAAGCGTTTCCACTCTCCGCCCCCGTTTTCGCTCCGGATATATTTCGCGTTTAACGACTTATAGGAAGACATATCCGTTCTGCTCGGCCAGATGACCTGCGGGTCCGGGCGAAGGAGAGTAACGTCTTTCCAACGCTCTAACTTATATCCGTCTCCCGTGGCGATCACGGAATAGTCCTTCCACTTGTCGGCAAGTTTTATCATGCTTTTTCAACCTTTCTGACGGACAGCGTGACCTGATCGTCTCCGATCTCAAAACTCTTCTCGTAGCCGCCGGCAAACAAGCCTTCGTTTACGGAAAGGGCAAGAACGCTGTCTCCGATCTCCGCGGTCTTCTCCGCAAGAACTTTTCCGGCGAGCCCGTCCGCAAGATAAGAAAGTTCGATGCGGTCGGTCACTTCGAAGCCCGCTTCCTTTCTCATCGTCTGAATACGGGAAACGAGTTCTCTCATCATTCCCTCGACGCGGAGTTCTTCCGTCACATGAGCATCGAGCACGACGGTCAGTCCGTCCGAACTCTCGGAAACATAGCCTTCCGCCGATTCGCTCGAGATCAGAAGATCGTCCAGCGTAAACTCGACTTCCGATCCGCCGAGATCCGCCACATACGTTTTACCCGCCTTGACGGTCGAAACCACTTCTTCCGCGTTGCAGTTTTCGAGGAAATTGCGGATCAGCCCGAGCTTTGCACCGTATTTCGGACCCAGGGTCTTGAGCTGCGGTTTGATTTTATAGGTAACGAAGCGGGACGCATTGTCGAGGATCTCCACTTCTTTCACGTTGAGTTCATCTCTGGCGATCTCGTAAAGTCCTTCGGAAAGTTTTACTTTTCTGTCCGCAGCCACGTAAAGTTTGCTCAGCGGCTGGCGGTTTTTGATGTTGCTTCCGTTTCTCGCCGCGCGTCCGAGCGCGACGATTTCAAGCACGTCTTCCATGCCAGCTTCCAGCTCTTTATCGATCATTGTTCCGTCCGCTTCGGGGAATTTGCAAAGATGTACGGAAACGGGAGCGTCCTTATAAAATTCGGGAACGAGATTGCGGTAGATCTCTTCCGCAATGAACGGGACGTACGGCGCGATGACCTTCGACAGAGTAACGAGAACGGTATACAAAGTCGTATAGGCGGCGATCTTGTCTTCCGTCATTTCCTTGCCCCAATAACGTTCTCTGCCGCGGCGGACGTACCAGTTGGAAAGTTCGTCCACGAAATCGCCGATCGCGCGGGAAGTTTCGAAAATTTTATATTCCACAAGCCCTTTGTCCACGGTATCCACAAGGGTGTTCAGTTTCGAAATCACCCACTTGTCCATCAGAGAAAGCCTGCAACCTTTTAAATCGTACTTCGAAGGATCATAACCGTCGATATCGGCGTACAGCACGAAGAAAGCGTACGTGTTCCAGAGGGTGCCCATAAACTTTCTCTGTCCTTCCGAAACCGCTTCGGGATAGAAACGGGAAGGAAGCCACGGCGCGCTGCTCGTATAGAAATACCAGCGGATGGCGTCCGCCCCCTGTTTGTCGAGCACCGACCAGGGATCAATCACGTTGCCGATGTGTTTTGACATCTTGATGCCGTTTTTATCGTTTACGTGCCCGAGGACGATACAATTGCGGAAGGGAGCTTTTCCGAACAGCAATGTGGAAATGGTGAGAAGGGTATAGAACCAGCCTCTCGTCTGATCGACGGCTTCGGAAATGAAGTCCGCGGGGAAATGTTTTTCGAAAAGCTCTTTGTTTTCAAACGGATAGTGATACTGCGCGAAGGGCATGGAACCGGAATCGAACCAGCAGTCGATCACCTCTTTCACCCTCTTCATCGTGCCGCCGCACTTTTCGCATTTACAGGTCGGCTTGTCGATATAGGGGCGATGCAGTTCGATATCCCCTTCGATGCCGCATTTTTCCTTCAGTTCCGCCTTGCTGCCCATCACGTGGATCTCGCCGCAGTCTTCGCACACCCAGACCGGAAGGGGGGTACCCCAGTAACGTTCGCGGGAAAGCCCCCAGTCGATCACGTTTTCGAGGAAGTTGCCCATTCTGCCCGTTCCGATCGTTTCGGGCATCCAGTTGACCGATTTGTTCGAAGCGATCAGCTGGTCTTTGATCGCCGTCGTACGGATGAACCACGAACTTCTCGCATAATACAGAAGCGGGGTGTTGCAACGCCAGCAGAAAGGATAGCTGTGCTCGTAAAGTTCGTCTTTGAAAAGAATACCCGCCTCTTTCAGATCTTTGATAATAAACTTATCGGCATCTTTTACGAACATCCCCTTATAAGGTTCGACCGCATCGACGAATTTCCCTCGTTCGTCCACGAGTTTCACGAAAGGAAGATTATATTTTTTCCCTACGTTCGAGTCGTCTTCGCCGAACGCGGGCGCAATGTGAACGATGCCGGTGCCGTCGGACAGGGTAACGTAAGTGTCGTTCGTCACGTAATAAGCTTTTTCCCTGAACGTTCCGAGCGCATAGGGATACATGGGTTCGTATTCGCAGTATTCGTAATCTTTCCCCTTTTTGCGGGAAACGACCTCGTATTCGTCGAAAAGGGTCGGAACGAGAGCTTCGGCTAAAATGTAATTGCCGCTCTCCGTTCTGATCTCCACATAATCATAATCGGGGTGCATGCAGAGAGCCACGTTGGAAGAAAGGGTCCAGGGGGTCGTCGTCCACACGAGGAAGTACGTGTTCTCTTCCCCTTTCTTTCTGAATTTGACGAACACGGACTTTTCTTTTACGACTTTATACCCCTGCGCCACTTCGTGGGAAGAAAGCGCCGTTCCGCAACGGGGGCAATAAGGAACGATTTTATATCCCTTATACAACAGCCCTTTTTCGTGAATGGTTTTCAGCGCCCACCAGACCGATTCGATATAATTGTCGTCGTACGTGACGTAAGGGTGATCCATATCCACCCAATATCCGAGACGATCGCTCATCTTTTTCCATTCGTCGGTATATTTCCACACCGATTTCTTGCATTCGTTGATAAACGGCTCAATCCCGTATTTTTCGATGTCCTGCTTGCCGTCAAGCCCGAGTTTCTTTTCGATCTCGAGTTCCACGGGCAGCCCGTGCGTGTCCCAGCCAGCCTTTCTGAGAACGTGCTTCCCCTTCATCGTCTGATAACGGGGAATGATGTCCTTCATCACGCGCGTTAAAACGTGCCCGATGTGCGGCTTTCCGTTCGCCGTCGGCGGACCGTCGTAAAAGGTAAACTCCTCGTGTCCTTCGTTCTCTTCGATGCTCTCTTCGAAGATTCCGTTTTTATTCCAGAATTCGATAACTTCCTTTTCTCTGCCGTTAAAATCGAGAGAAGGATCTACTTTACGATACATGACAACCTCCGATTGTAAGTATATTTTAATAAGAGAACCGGAAAGATTCCGGGATCGAAAAAAGCCTTCCCGCCCCGAACCCGCAAAGGCGTTTTACGCCCGGCGGACAAGGGAGACGGAAAGACCGCGGTACCACTCCGATTGAGATCCTTCTCCGGCTGTGCCGATTCGATAGCCTGCGGCAACCGTCGGTCGGATCCCCTCTTATTGCCCCTTGACGCGGGAAACGGAAAGACTTACGCCGGAGAAAAATACGCTCTCCTTTCGGTCTTTCGGCTCGGGAAGGATACCGTTACCGCTTTCCGCGGCAGCGAAAGAACCGCCCTTTCGCAACGCGCGCGCCGTTATCGGTTTTCAGCCCGGGGTAAAACCCCTTTCCCGACTCTCTGTGAAACGCTTTCGCACGCCGACTTGTTTCCGTCATAGCCTTTCTATTCTCTTTTCCCCTATAGTTTAACAAAAAATTCCGTTTAAGTAAAGCGATTTGATAAAAATACCGCAAAATGAGTTGCAATTTTTTTGAAAATGGTATAGAATGTTATTACTGCGCTAAGCGGGGAGTCAGCGGTGCCCTGAACTTGCAATCCGCTATAGCAAGGCTGAATGCTCTCCGAGGCTCGCCGTATGGTCGGCTGCGTGAGGTAAGGCGTGATGATAACAAGGTCTTATGCAACAGACCGCCGTGAACCGTGTCAGGATAGGGATATAGCAGCACTAAGCGGTCAAGTCTGTGTGCCATAGGGGTGCTTTGCAGGAGCGACCTGCCGCATTTCCGCTTCGGTATGACGTGTCGAAGAGAGCTGCGCAGTTTTTTTGAAGAGTTCGGGACGGACGCATTTTGCGCCTGTCCCCTTTTTCCCTTCCGGAAAATCGATTTTTCGGAAGAAGCCCGGATTTTCGGGCGATTTTTTCAAAGGAGATCCGCCATGACGGAAGACTTGGAAAAAAATTATAACGAAATCACGGAGATCCTTTCCGGCAGAAACGACCGCGGCGAAAAAATAACCCTTCTCGCCGCCACGAAATTTGTGGATATCGGAAGGATCAACGAAGCGATCGCCCTCGGCGTCACGGTGATCGGAGAAAACCGGGCGCAGGAATTCCGCGATAAATTTTCCCTTTATTCCCCTTGCGAAAAACACTTTATCGGAACGCTTCAGGAGAATAAGCTGAAATACGTCGTCGGAAAAGCCGACTGCATCGATTCCGTTTCTTCCCCCGAACTCGCCCGCGCGATCGGGAGTTTTGCGGGAAAACTCGGCATCCGCCAAAACGTGATGCTCGAAATCAATTCCGGAGAAGAAACCTCGAAAACAGGTGCGGCATTTTCGGATGCGATCTCCCTTTATAAGTCGATTATCGGGCAAAAAGAGTTAAAACTTACCGGCATCATGGCAATGCTTCCCGAAACGGAAGACGAAAGCCTTTTGTCCGCCCTGGCAGACAAAACGCGCGCTCTTTACGACAAGTTAAAAAGCGAATGCGAAAGTCTGAATACCCTTTCCATGGGCATGACGGGCGATTATAAACTTGCGATAAAACACGGAAGCAATATGGTTCGCATCGGCACGGGGCTGTTCGGAAAACGAACGGTTACGGCGTGTAATTAATTTAAAATAAAACGGCGGCATCCGTTTCAACCAGATTCAGAACGGGGGTGATCTCATGAATTTTTTTGATTTTATTACCAAAGGAAGCAACAAAGAGGAAGGATCCGGAAAACCGGACGAACTTGCGGACAAGTCGAAACAAAAAGCGCCCCGCTCTTCCCGCAACGCAAAAACGCGGGAATCGCAGACGGCGCAACAGGAAAACGACAACTCGAAAAATACGATCGACATGTATCACCCGAAGTCTTACGACGAAGTTGCCGACGTGATCGACGGTCTGCTTGCGGGCAAACCCGCGATCGTTTATCTGACCGAACTTTCGGAAAGCACCGCGCAACGGGTGATCGATCTTCTGTCCGGCGCGCTGTACGCGATCAACGGAAATATGGGCGTGATCGAAAAAGATATTTATATCATCACGCCGAGCGGCGTCCGCACAAACTGACCCGTCCGACCGGATAACAAACAGCCCCGGCATATTGCCTTCACCTCCTGTTTTTCGGCAAAAAACCGAATCGGTGACGACAAATGCCGGGGCTTATTAAATTAAACAGTAGCAGCCCGTTTTTTCGGACTGCTACTGTTTTTCGATGATTTCAAATGAATGAAAATTCAGTGATGTAAACTATACTCGCTATAAAGCCTACTACAAAACGTAAATAATCCCTCATTTTCTAATCCTTGAATTTAAGTGCCAACAAAAAATATATGAAACCTATCGCAAGCGAGGTAATTGTAATAATGCAATTATAAATAACATCAATCGCAGAAACTATTACTGTTACAGGTTTATCTCTGCATAAAAGGTTTATCAGCCATAATGCCCACATAAGGATTATAAACCCACCCGACATGCTTGCGGCGATTATATAAGGTTTTTTGGTGTAAATAACGGCGTCAACAAGTCGATGTGAGATGATTAATAACAACAAATAATATATTGCATATACGAACATCAGAGCAAAACTGCCAACGTCTTTATTCCCACCCAATTCATAACATAGTCTGCCAAAAGCGCACAAAAAAGCTATAAACGCTAATAAACGGTTAAGATAAAGCAACGTTTTATATTTCATTTTTTACCCCCATGATTATTTCACCATAATAATTATTAAAAATCTCAATTAATAATCAAAATCACATTCACCTGATGCCTTGCCGTTACAGGCTTTTGCAATGACAGATTTAATTGAAGATCTTCCGTTAAAAAAAGTGGTGTAAAAAAATCTGTTTACACCACAATAAAAATGATCCATCGCAACCACCCCCTTAATAATTAGTTTTCGTTTTAATTTACGTTCTATCCTAAAGCCCTGTCTCCGTTTGCTCGTTACTTATTGGATCTTATTCCATAAAAATAATATCATATTATGATATTATTTGTCAATAGTTTTCCGAATCTTATTTTTTGATGTTTATCATGTTTTTCCTCTTGAATTGTCAAACTAAATGCAACACTTTACCATAAAAGACTTCAAAAGGAGTTTTCCAACCCAAACATTTGCGAGGACGTTTATTTAATTTATCGAAAAATATAGCAATATCTTT
>CABUWK010000025.1 GCA_902495325.1 uncultured Acidiphilium sp. | reverse complement strand
CATTTGATCCTCTAGTAGTTGGTTTATTGTGGTTAATTAATTATACTACTTTTGGAGCCTCTGGCTCTTTTTTTATTCACTGTTTGTTTTTCCAAAACACCAAAAATTATGATGAACCACAAAAAAAGATCCTTCGTAAGCCGGGCAAGGGGCAGGGCTAAAGATAACAAGACTTATTTATAATCTTATCTATGTAGTATTACAAAATCATATCATTTTGACGCCTTCCTCATCAACCTGAGCCTTTCCCCTTGTCATTACCGTCATAAAAAAAACCGCCCCGGGAACTCCCCGAAAAGCGGTTCTTTTTATGCTTATCGTTTCAAAATTTACTCTGCCTGTCGCTTTCTGATTTCAGCGGACGATCTCGATGCCCTGCGGCGCATCGATCGTCGTTTCGATCTCTCCCTTTTCGTTTTTACGGTGAGAGACTTTCAGTTTACCGTAAGGCGTCGGGAATACGGCGTCCACCGCGGTAAGCCCGTTGAGATGGGGGCGGACCGCAATTTTTTTACAACCTGCGTCCAGAACCTCGATCCCGGCAACCGACTGCATCAGATAGGCGACAACGCCGCTCGACCAGCCGTGACAGAAGCTGTGGCGAAGCCCCTTATAACAGAACGCTCCGTAAGCCGCGTGAACGTCCACCTGCCCTTTTTTCGGCATTTTATCGATCCTGCCTGCGTTTTTCAGCCAGTCGATATCGAAATCTTCCCAGAAAGTCGTTGCTCCGAGAGAGAGCATGCCGCCGTAAAACTCTTTCATTACGGAAAGGGCTTCGGCATGTTTACCGTTTTCGGCAAGCCCCTGCAGGATAAAGTAAGACATAAACGTGGACATACCGTGCGCCCCGCCCTCGAGAAGAAGGCGTTCGTCGTCCTTCGTGCCGATACCCGCGTACACGCGAAGCGCGGAGATCTGTTTATATTTCCTTACGAAATAGGTCTTTTTCAGAAGTTTTGCCTTTAAGTTCGCCGCCTTTGCCCCGTCTTCGCCGAGCACGCCGAAGAGATATTCCGCGGCGTTTGCCGCCATCAGAGCGAGCGCGTGCACGCCGGCGATCTCGTCAAGCCGTCTGTCCTCGCCGTCGGCGGGATCCACGTAATGGGTCGGCCAGTCGATCAGATATCCGGTGAACAGAAGAGTTCCGTCCTCTGCCACACAGGAATCGATCTGATCGAGCAGAGCTTTCAGATATTCTCTCTGCTCTCCGAGATACTTCATATCTCCGTTGTGCAGGAAATAATCCTTTAAAATAACGATCCACCAGAAGGAGTAAGTGGAAATATGGTTCATCCATCCGGGCAGCGGCGTTTCGTCTCTTACGAAATTGAGCGAACGGTCGATGTTATCCAACCTCCCGAACAAGGAAGTTACCGAGCGCATTTCGGGATAAATATCCCCGATCCAAACGAGGCGGTCGCGCTTGATCCCGTCCCAGATCATGCCGTTTTGCAGGCACAGCCTTACGGTATACGCCGCGGTGCGGAAAATATCGTTTACAAGTTTATCGTCGCAGCGGAAGCTCCCCGCAAAGGGCTTTTCAAACACTTCGCTTTTCAGAAGAATGCTTTTGATCTGCGCGCTGCTCCCCTCGGGAATTTCCACCCGTGCGAAACGGAACCCGGAGTTGCAGAAAGTCATATCCGAATAATTCTCGAGTTTTACGGTCAGATCTCTCGTCGCGTGGTCGTTCGTCGCGACGTATTCGCCTACGCCGTGCAGCACCTCGGAAACAGACTCCCCGAGACGGATCTTCGCCTTGCCCTCTCCGCCGACGGCAAACGTAAGGATTCTGAGCCCGCCCGCATATTCTTTGCCGAAATCGAGGATCACATAATCCCCGTTTTCCATTGCCGTGAGGGATTGTTCGTTCAGCCCGATCTGTACTTCTTTTTTGGAAAGGAGCTTTTTAAAATCTCCGTTACCTTTCGCTTTTACGATTTTTTTGGGAAAAATTACTTTGTTCATACCTTTTTCATTGCCTCTATCGACCCGATCAGAATGGATTCCGCATAGGCGCAGGCTTTTTTTACGCTGCCCTCTCCGAAGGGAAGAGCGAGATGCGCGGTTTTAAGCGTTTCTTTATAGCCGAGACTACCGCCGACCTTGCAAAGCGTCATATAGTCGTTCCATGCGGCGTTTTTGTCCTCCGCGAATTTCTTTTTGAATTCCATCGCGCCCATTGTGGTGAGCGTATAATTGATATAATAGAAGGGATACAGGAAGATGTGGATCTTATGATACCACCATCCGCCGCGACCGAAAAATTCGTCGTCCCCGTAATCTCTCCACGGCATATACTTCTCTTCGAGTTTTTTCCAGAGCGCCGTTCTCTCTCTCGGCGTAAGATCTTCGTTTTCGTAAACGAGATGCTGATATTCGTCCACCGCAACGCCGAAGGGCACAAACGTCAATGCTTCCTGCAGATGGGAGAAACGGAATTTATCCGCGGAATCGCCGAAAAATTTTTCGGCATACGGATAGGAAAACTGTTCCATGCTCATGGAATGGATCTCGGCGATATCCGTCGTTTCCGAATAATAAGCGGAGATCGGCTGGGTGCGCATCGCCATATAGCCGGCAAACGCGTGTCCGAGTTCGTGCGTCAGCACTTCCACGTCGAACGTGGTGTGATTGAAACAGGAGAACACGAAGGGGGCTTTGTAGCTTTCAAGCTCCGTCATATAGCCGGTGGAAGCCTTTCCCGGTTTGTTTTTCAAATCGAGCAATCTGTGCTCGAGCATGTAATCGATAAACTCGCCCGTCTCTTCGCTCATATCGCGGTACATTTCCCGCGCGCGTGCGATCAGGAAATCGTCGTCTCCGACGGGGACTGCGTTCCCGCTTTTAAACACGCATTTCTCGTCGTAAAAACGGATCTTTTCCACGCCGAGCCTTTCCGCCTGCGCTTTGTAAAGGGTTTCGCAGAAGGGAACGAGTTCTTCCCTTATCTGCTCGCGGAAAGCGGCAACGTCTTTCGCGTCGTAATCCGTTCTGCCCTGTTGCAGATAACCGAGGGGAATGAAATTTTCAAACCCGAGATTGCGCCCCATTTCGTTGCGGATATGAATGAGTTCGTCCCAGATCTCTTCCATTCTCTTTTCGTTCGCCGCAAAGAAAGAAGAATAAGCCGCCGCGGCTTCCTTTCTCGTCTCGCGGTCGGGAGCTTCCACATATTTCAGGATCCCGTATAAATTCAGTTTTTCGCCGCGGAAGGAAATATCGGCGGAAGCGATCAGTTTTTCATACTCGCTGCAAAGTTTCGCTTCCTTCTGCATGAGCGGAATGTTCTTTTCGGTGAAAGATTTCCTGTCGATCTCGATGGAAACAAAAAGCTGTCTGCCGAATTCCTTTTCGAAATCCGCACGGAATTTCCCGTCGTAAAGTTCGTTCGAAAAAGCAAGGAGATAGGGCACGATCGTGGGATACAGCTCGTTCATCGCCTCGTTTTCTTCGTCGTAAAACTTGTCCTTCGTGTCGACGGTATGGCGGATCGAGGCGATCGTCGTCATCGTCTGAAAATCGGCGGTCAGTTTTTCCTTCTCGAAAAACACTTCCCTCGCGCGGGCATAAGTCTCCGCGCTCTTCAGGTCTTCCGTCAGCTTTTCAAGCGTTTTTTTCAGCAGATCGCCGTCCGGTCTCGTATAGACAAGTTCGTCGAATTTAAAATTTTCCCGCATAGTTTCCTCTCAGAATGCCAGAAGGTGAAGATATTTGCTCTTATCGATCGCGGCGAGAAAAAGATAAAGTCTCGGCCCCTTGTCGCTGCCGAAGAGAACGTTATAGAATACCGCAAAGAATCTTTGCTGACGCGCCGTGTTTTCTTTTTTCGTGAATTCCGGTTTGTTGATCAGATCGTACAGATACTGCTGAATCTCTTTCTCCGTGAGCGTTCCGGCGTTTTCGAGATAATCGTGCAGTTTTTTCAGACACTCTTTCTCCTCGTCGCCGAGCGTTTCGTAGTAAGCCGTATTCTTTTCCGCAAGCAGCTTGTACATCTTGGAAGGCTGATGCTTCGTGATCCAGTTCTTTACGCGGAGAAGTCTCTCTTCGTCCCTCTCGTCGAATTCCACGCCGATCTTGGCGAGGATGTCTTTCACCGCCTGCGCGTTGAAATCGACGATCGGCGCGACGGAAGCCAGAACCCCGAACGGGACCTTTCCTTTGCCTTCGATGCCGTTGATCATGCAAAGATTGTAAACGGCGGTGTTATATTCGTCCGCTTCGCCCTTTTTCACCGCTTCGAGCCCTTTGTCGAACTCGCTGTAATGGCGGATGATCGTATCGTCGAAATTGAAGGCGAATCCGTCCGTCGGCGCATATTTCGCAAAAAGCCAGCGAACCATTTCCGGCTCGTATACTTCGAGAACGGTCGCGGGGGTGATATTGTTTCCCGTGGAAGAATGCATGTCTCCGAGCCCAGCAATGGAGAGCCAGCCGTAAGGCTGGAACTTAGGCGCTTTCACGCCGAAGATCTCCTTCGCGATATCCTTTGCCACGACGTACGACCCCGAAGCCGCCGCATGATCGATGCCGCCCGGCTCGAAGTCTACCCCTTCCACGCCCCAGCGCATGGGCCAGTCGATCTTCCACATGAGTTTCACGTAATGATAGTCGCGGAGAGAAACGGTTTCCTCTTTGCCGCAGGCTTTGCATACGTAAGTGATCTCTTCTTTCTCTTCGTTATAGGAAACGACTTTCGTGAAGTCCTTTTTACAGGAAGAACAGTACACGCTGATCGGGTAATAACTTTCCCTTTCGCCCTCGTCGCTGTCCTGCGTTTTGTATCTCATCAAAATGTCGTAAATTTCTTTTCTCGCATGCATGGCGGTCAGAATGCCGGGGACATATCTGCCCGAAGTGTATTCCTTACCCTGATAGCGATATTCGATATCGATCCCCATCTCTTCGAGAGATTTTTCGTATTCTTTCTCGTTATATTCCGCAAAGGAAGAATATTTTCCGTAAGGATCGGGGATCATGCAGTACGGCATGCCGAGATATTTCTCGAAATCGGGCGCGATCGCCGCGATGTTCTTCGGCACCTTTCTCAGACGGTCGAAATCGTCCCACGAAAGCATGAGCTTCGCTTTTTTGCCTCTCGCGCGGAGCGCTTTCACCACGAAATACGGCGTAGCCACGTCACGGAAGTTGCCGATGTGAACGGACCCGGACGGGCTCGTTCCCGCAACGCACAAAAATTCTTCCTTACCCGGATTTTCCGAAATCAATTCGTCCGCAAGTCTCTCAGCCCAATGCATTATCTCTTACCTTCCTTTTTCTCTTTGTTCTTCCAGCCGTTTTCGATTGCTTCCGCAACCTCCTGCGGCGTTTTTCCCGTCGTGTCGACGACGAGGTCGTAATGCGTCAGATCGGTTATGTCGACGCCGTAAAATTTCAGATATCTTTCTCTTTCGCTCGCCCTTCTTTTTTTCAGGCTTTCGGCGGCTTCTTCCACCGAGGAAAACGCCTCGTCTTCCCGCGCGGCGGCAAGCACGCGCTTTGCCGATTCGATCGGATCCGCTTTCATATACACCGAAAAGGCGCTCGGAACGAAATGCCATGCCATACGGGAATCGAAAATGAAATTTCCTTCTTCCTTTTCGTATGCGCGCAGTTTGTCGTCAAGGATCTTGTCGAACTCGGGATGCTGTTCCTGATAGCGGTTGAACGCGAGGGTATCCATTCCCATTTCGGCAGCCATTGCGCGCTGGATCTTCCCGACGGAAACGATTTCCGCATTGAATTTTTCCTTCAGGATCGCCCCTACGGTCGTTTTCCCGCTGCCGAGGTCTCCCGCAAGCGATATCTTAAAAAAACACATATACTACCCTAAAAATTTTATCGCAAGTCGTATTTTATTTATTATATAATGAAAACGCCTTTCCTGTCAACCTTATCGGGGGTAAATCGGATAAAAATCGTAAAATTTGCCGTTATTTCCCCTGTTTACCCGCGTTTACGCCGGGGTTACATCAGAAGCGCCGCCGCCCCGAGGATCCCCGCGCGGTTGCCGAGGCTCGCCGCAAAGATCGGTACGGAAGGACCTTTTTCTTTCGCGAAAAGGTTTTCGTTCACGATCTCCTGAACGGGCTTTATCAGATTGTCTCCCTGCGCGCAGACCCCGCCGCCGAGAAGGACGGCTTCCGGACGGAAAATGTTGCCGATGTTCGCAATGCCGCAGGCGAGCATTCTCTCGTAATTCCCGACGACTTCTTTCGCGTACGGATCTTTGTTTTCGTAATCGAAAGCCGTTTTGCCGGTCACGGCGTCAAGGCTCCCGATCTCCCACATTTTGCTGTCTTTATGGGCTTGCATCGCCTTTTTCGTCTCGCGGATGAGCGCGGTTGCGGAAGCGTACGCTTCGAGACAGCCCCTCCTTCCGCACGTACACGGTTCGCCGTTTTCCACGATCACCATATGTCCGATCTCCGCACCGGCGGAACGGTTGCCTTCGAACAGTTTTTTTCCGATGACGATTCCGCCGCCCACCCCTGTTCCGAGGGTAAAGAGAACGGTATCGTCAAACTTACTGCCCGCGCCGAAGCGAGCTTCTCCGAGAGCCGCCACGTTTGCGTCGTTCGCGACCTTCGCCCTTAAACCCGTACGTTTTTCCACACCTTCCGTCAGCATGAAATGATGCCAGCCGAGATTGTTGGAAAATACGACTTCTCCCCTTTTGCTGTCGATCATGCCGGGCGCGCCGATGCCGATCCCTTCCGTATCGTTTGCGGAAAGGGTGGTACGGGCAAGCAAGGATTTCACGAGCCCGGCGATGTTGTCCGCCACCTGCTCCGATCCCCCGTCCGCTCCGGTGGGCACCTTGTCGGACAGAACGATCTCACCGAGATCGTCGACGATACCCCCTTTGATGAACGTTCCGCCGAGGTCGATCCCCACGTAATATTTTCTGACTTCCGTCACGATCGCCGTGCCGTTGCCGGAAATTTCAAACTTACCGCTGTTCGCCGCCACGAAAAAGGTATCGCCGGCAGAATACGGCAGACCGTCGATCGTACCTTTTCCGGATACGAACGTATAAGCGGCAAAGGAATTTTTCCCCGTTTCCCCTTCCGTTGTTCCCGCGATCTTTTTTTCGTACGCCGTAAAGCAGCGGGACGCGCCGAGAAGCCTTCCCTCTTTCGTTTCCGCCGAAAAAGACGGTACGGTCGTCGCGGAAAAATCGATCACTTCCATCGCCTTGTCGAGATGAAGTTCTCTTTCCTTTCCGTCCGCCCCTTTTCTTTTGTAATCGTAAACGCGATAGGTCAGATCGCTGCTCTGCTGAATCTCGCACAGGGTAACGCCCTTTCCGATCGCGTGCACCATGCCCGCGGGAATAAAATAAGATTCGCCCGGTTTCACCTCGTAAAAGCGGAGAAGATCGGTCACCGTCCCCCCTTCGCAAGCCTTGCGGAAGGTTTCGGGGTCGGTTTTATCCTTCAACCCGAGATAGATCCCGGCGCCCTTTTCCGCCGCGACGATATACCACATTTCCGTTTTTCCGAAGGAATGTTCCTTTTCGAGGGCGTAAGCGTCGCCCGGATGGACCTGAACGGAAAGGTCTTCCTCGCTGTCGATCAATTTCACGAGAACGGGAAAATCGGAAAACGCTTCGCAGTTTTTCCCGAGATCCTCTTTTCCGAGAACATCCGAGAGAAGTTTTCCGCTTTCCGTCCCGGAGGGACCGTTTTTATGAAAGGACAATTCCCAGGTTTCGGCGATCCGGTCCCGGTCGGAAATCTTTCCGAAATTTCTGAGTTTATTCCCGCCCCACAGATAATCTTTTGCGACGGGCACCGTTTTGTAAATTTTTTTCATAGCGACCTCTTTTCCGATAATAATGCCATTATAACACAGAAACGAGACAAAATAAAATTTTGCCGGCAACTGTCGTTGCCATGCGCTTTGTCTTCGACAAATCGCCGTTTCCGTTGAAATATTGCGCTCGGAATCCCTTGCAAGCAAGTTTCCTCGCTTATATTATAGTATACTATTTTAACGGCTCAAAGTCAATTTTTCCGTTCCGATTATTTGCAAAACGATCAAAAATTTGTTATACTGTTTTCATGAAAAAATACGACATTCTTCTGCTCGACGCCGACGACACCGTTTTTGATTTTCAAGCTGCGGCGGAACGGGCGTTTTTAA
Organism: uncultured Acidiphilium sp.; assembly: GCA_902495325.1. Taxonomy (GTDB): domain Bacteria; phylum Bacillota; class Clostridia; order Christensenellales; family Borkfalkiaceae; genus UBA10281. The sequence goes on along the minus strand of CABUWK010000025.1, from coordinate 21,981 downwards.
AGGCGAGCGAAAGTTTTTCTCTTCCTCACGAAAAAGAAAATTACGCGATCTACGCCCCGATCAATCAAGGATACTGGGATCTTTATTCCCTCGGAAAAATCGACAAGCCGACTCTGCTTACAAAGCGTTTTCTCGATTACGGCGAAAAGATCGGAAGAACGTTCGACCCCTCCGCCTTTGCGAAAGAATACGGAAGAAATCTTGCGGAAGGTTCCGCCCTCATCGCGGGGGCAAAGGAAACGCTTTCCCTGCTGAAAGAGAAAGGGGTGCGCCTGTTCCTTGCGACAAACGGGATCTCTTACGTCCAGCGCGGCAGGCTGAAAGCCGCCGGGATAGAAGACCTCTTCGAAAAACTTTTCATCTCCGACGAGATCGGCGTGAACAAACCGAACGAGGGGTTTTTCTTCGCGATCGAACGCGCTATACCCGATCTTGCCCGCAAGCGTACGCTTCTCTGCGGCGATTCTCCGCTGACGGACGTTGCCCTCGGCAAAGCATGGGGAACGGACACCTGCCTGTTCGCCCCGAAAGGGCATGCGGAGGCGCACGGCGCGACGTACGTGATCTCCTCTCTTCCCGAACTTCTCTCCGTTATCTTTCCGGAAGAAAAACAGATCCCCACGATTTAATACCCGCATAATCACATAAAAAACTTCCGCACGGAAACCCTTTCAGGGGTTCTCCGCGACGGAAGTTTTTATCATTCTGTGATAATCCGGCACTCGATTATATGCCTTATCATTCCGATCCTGCCCGATACCTCGCCCGGGAAGGATCTCAATACATACAACGTCTGTTTTCCGGAAAAACGCTTATTCGAGTTCGAATGCGCCCGTGTACAGCTGATAATATTTGCCCTTCAGGGCGATAAGCTGCTCGTGGTTACCCTGCTCGATCACGTGCCCGTGGTCTAAAACCGTGATCACGTCGGAATTCTGCACGGTGGAGAGACGATGCGCGATCACGAATACCGTCCTCCCTTCCATCAGTCTGTCCGTACCCTGCTGAACGATGAGCTCCGTTCTCGTATCGATGGAAGAAGTCGCTTCGTCCATGATCATGACGGGGGCGTTGCAGATCGCCGCCCTCGCAATGGAAAGAAGCTGTCTCTGCCCCTGCGACAGATTCGCTCCGTCGCTCGTAAGCATGGTCTGATAGCCGTCCGGAAGCCTTGTAATGAAGTTATGCGCGTTGGCGAGTTTCGCCGCGGCGTATACCTCTTCGTCGGTCGCATCAAGTTTCCCGTAGCGGATATTTTCCATAACCGTTCCCGTAAAAAGATTCGTATCCTGCAACACGATGCCGAGCGAATGGCGAAGATCTGCTTTTTTGATCTTGTTGATGTTGATCCCGTCGTAACGGATCTTTCCGTCCGCAATGTCGTAAAACCGATTGATCAGGTTCGTGATCGTCGTTTTACCCGCGCCCGTCGCGCCGACGAACGCAAATTTTTCACCCGGCTTTGCGTGAAGGGTCACGTCGTGCAGAACGATCTTATCGGGCACGTAGCCGAAATCGACGTCGTCCATCACGATATCGCCGCGAAGGGGGGTATACGTAACGGAACCGTCCGCGGTGTGCGGATGCCGCCATGCCCAACTTCCCGTTCTCTCTTTCGATTCCGTGATCGTTCCGTCTTCTGCGACGCGCGCGTTCACGAGAGTGACGTACCCTTCGTCCGTTTCCGGCTTTTCGTCGATCAGCGCGAAAATTCTGTTCGCGCCGGCAAGACCCATGGCAACGGAATTGACCTGGTTGGAAACCTGCGAAACCTGATTGGAGAACTGTCTCGACATATTAAGAAAAGCGATGACCGTGGAAAGGGAGAGAGGCGCGAAAAACGACCCGCCCGCGATGAGATTCTCAAAGGAAAGGTTTATCGCCGCGCCGTTTGCGAACAGATAGGCAAATCCGCCGACAAACGCCACCACGACGTAAAGAATGTTGCCGATATTTCCGAGAATGGGCATCAGAATATTGGCAAAGCGGTTCGCTTTTTCGGAATCTTCGTACAAGGCGTCGTTCAGCGCGTCGAATTCCGCTTTCGATCTCTCCTCGTGGCAGAAGACTTTGATGACCTTCTGACCGTTCATCGACTCTTCGATATAACCTTCCGCTTTCCCGAGAGCCTGCTGCTGACGAATAAAGTATTTCGCCGAGCCGCCGCCGACTTTCGCCGTCACCTTAACCATGGCGAATACGGCGATCAGCACGAGGATCGTGAGCCAGACGCTGTAAAACAGCATGATGCAGAACACCATCGCGACCGTGATGACGGACGTGCAGAGCTGCGGAACGCTCTGAGAGATCAGCTGGCGCAATGCGTCGATATCGTTCGTGTAATAACTCATGATATCGCCGTGCTTGTGAGTATCGAAATATCTGACGGGAAGCCTCTGCATGCCGGCAAACATTTTTTCTCTCATCTTTTTGAGAAACCCCTGCGTGACGATCGCTCCCACCCTCGAATAGATAAAGGTAAAAAGCACCGAGAGGAGATAAATACCGCACATCAGCATGATGATGGAAACGATCCTGCCCCACCATTCCCCGACGCCGTAGCGGAGCGCGCTGTCGATCGCGTCGTAAAGGTTTTTCATGAAGATACCGCCGAGAGATCCCGTAACCGCGCTTAAGATCAGGCATACGGCGATCGTAATTACCCCGCCTTTGTATTCTTTCAGCAAAAAGCCGAGCAGGCGTTTCATCGCTTTACCGTTCAGAGGGACCCCTCTTCCGGCTTGTTTTTTCATCGGTCCGTTCATGCCTGTTCACCTCCCTGCGCGGAGATTCTGTTCTGGATATCGTACACTTCGCGGTAGATCGCGTTGTTTTTCAGAAGTTCCTCGTGCGTACCGATTCCGTTGATCGTTCCCTGATCCATCACGATGATTTTATCGGCGTCCTGCACGGAGGAGATCCTCTGCGCGATGATGATCTTCGTCGTTTCGGGAATATACTTTTTCATCCCCTGACGGATCAATGCATCCGTCTTGGTATCGACGGCGGAAGTGCTGTCGTCGAGAATGAGGACTTTCGGCTGTTTCAGAAGAGCTCGCGCGATGCAAAGACGCTGTTTCTGTCCGCCGGACACGTTCGTACCGCCCTGCTCGATATAGGTATCGTACCCGTCCGGGAAAGATCTGATAAATTCGTCCGCCTGCGCGAGACGGCAGGCCTCTTCGAGCTGTTCCTGCGTGGCGTTGCGATTGCCCCAACGAAGGTTTTCGGCGATCGTTCCCGAAAAGAGTACGTTTTTCTGCAATACCACGGCAACCGCGTTACGCAGGGATTCGAGATCGTACCGTTTCACGTTCACCCCGCCGACGAGAACTTCGCCGACGGAAACGTCGTACAGTCTCGTGATCAGATTGACGAGCGTCGATTTCGAAGAACCCGTTCCGCCGATCACCCCGATCGTTTCGCCCGACCGGATATGAAGATCGATGTTTTCGAGTGCGAATTTTTCCGCCGTCTTGCTGTATTTGAAGGAAACGCCGTTAAAATCGATCGAGCCGTCTTTCACGCTCATAACGGGGTTTTCGGGATTTACGATATCGCTTTTTTCTTCCAACACCTCGTAAATACGCTTTGCGGAGGTGGCGGAGATCGTGACCATAACGAAGATCATGGACACCATGACAAGGCTCATAAGCACCTGCATGGAATAAGTCAGCATGGACGAAAGACTTTCGCTGTTGATCCATGTTCCCCCGCAGGAAATGATCAGTTTCGAACCGAGAAAGGCGATGAGGATCATCGACATGTACATCGCAAAACTGACGATGGGGTTGTTGAGAGCGACGATTTTTTCCGCCTTCGTGAAATCGGCGCAAACTTCTTCCGCCGCTTTGTTGAATTTCTCCGTTTCGTAATCTTCCCTTACGTAGGCTTTCACCACGCGCATGGCGCGTACGTTTTCCTGTACGGAATTGTTCAGGTTATCGTACTTTTTGAAAACGCGGTCGAAAAGAGGCATCGCTTTTCTGATAATGAGGTAAAGCGCGAACCCGAGGATCGGGACCAGCACCACGAAGATAAGAGCGAGCTGCCAGCTGATGATAAACGCCATCACGACCGCGGATATCATCATCAGCGGACAACGGACCGCGATACGGATGATCATCATGTATGCCATCTGAACGTTGGAAACGTCGGTCGTGAGCCTTGTGACAAGGCTCGACGTGGAAAATTTGTCGATATTCGAAAAAGAGAAATTCTGCACCGACGCGTAAAGATCCTTTCTCAGGTTTTTCGCAAACCCGCAGGACGCGACGGCGCATTGTTTGCCGGAAAGCACGCCGAACGTAAGCGACATCGGCGCCAGCACGAGAAGAACAACGCCCCATACGATCATCATCCTCTGATCGGAATTTCGGATCGCCTGACCGAAATACACGATAATAAGGGGCATCAGAACTTCGATAAAGACTTCGAACGAGACAAAAATCGGCGTCAGGATCGACGCCTTTTTGTACTCTCTGACGCATTGCGCCAGCCTTCTGATCAATTTCATATATCACCTTAAAAAATTTATTACCGATTAAAACGACATTATTACCGATAAAAACAACATTCTTTAATATAATATTTTACCCGTAAAATGTCAAGCCGAAACCGCAGATTTCCATGACGGGAAAATGAAAATTTTCTCACTTTCCGCCATGTTCCCCGGGCGGCGGCTTTTACAGCGAAAAGTAAATTTTCTTCATCGCCATCGCGTCTTCCGCCTGCGTGCCTGCCGATTCGCATATCACGACGGGCTCTAAGGAAAGCTCTTTCAAAGCGACGGCAAGGGGTTCGAACTCGGGACCGTAAACGGTATCTTCGAAGGTGAGATGGCGGATCTCCCCTTTCGCCGAATACTGTATTTTGGAAAAATGCACGTGGAAGTGCTTCATCTTTTCCTCTCCGAGCTCGCCGATCATGTATTCGAGCCGCGTTTTATAGTCGGAAACCGTTTTTAAACTTCCGCCTTCCCGCGCGTTGACGTGCCCGAAATCGACGGTGGGGATAAAGATGCGGTCGATCCCGCAAAACGCCGTGATCTCCTCGATCGTTCCGATCTGCGCGAGTTTTCCCATCGTTTCCGGGCAGAACAGAATATCGTCAAGCCCCGCTTCGTAAATGCGGTCGCGAAGGATCTTCAATCTGTCTTCCGTTCTTTTCACCGCGACGGAGCGTTCGTCTTTTCCCTGCGCCGCCGGGTGAAACACCACGCGGTTTCCCTGCATCAGACGCACGGCTTTCGCGCTGTCCAGAATATATCCGTAAGAATTTTCCGCTTTTTCTTCTTCGGGGCTTGCGAGATTGATAAAATAAGGGGCATGGACGCTGATCCCGATCTCTGCCGCCCGAAACGCGTTTCCGATCGAGATCGCCTTCGCCTCGCCCATATTGACGCCGCGCCCGAAGGAATATTCGAAATAATCGAGATCCCTCGCCTTGCACCATGCCGCGGCTTCTTCCGTAGATTTATGTTTTTCCGCGATAAAGCTCTCGCTGTTACCGCTCGGTCCGAATAAAATCATTTTTTGCCCTCTCCTCGTCTTTCCGTAGTTGTTCTTTCAATTCTTCTATGCCCGCAAACTTTTTGTCGCTCCGCAGAAATTTCAGAAAATTCACGCGGAGAGATTTTCCGTATAAGTCGCCGGAATACCCGATCAGATAAGTTTCCGTGAGCGCTTCGCCGAGACCGAACGTAGGTCTCGCGCCGTAGTTGGTGATCGCGGGATAGGTCGCGCCGTCCACCGTACAGAAACTTTCGTAAACGCCGGCGGCAATGCGGAATTTATCCTTTCCGATTTTCACGTTTGCCGTGGGAAATCCGATCGTTCTCCCCACGCCGCGATCTTTCACGACTTCTCCCCTTAAAAAATAGGGAAAACCGAGCAATTCGTTCGCCGCGGAAACGTTTCCCCCGGCAAGAAGTTCTTTCACCTTCGTGGTGGAAACCTTCTCTCCGGACAATTCCACGCATCCGACGGCGGAAAAACCGACCTTTCTTTCCTTACAGTAACGGGAAAGCGACCCGACGTTCCCCTTACCGTATCTGCCGAAGGTATAATCGAACCCGCATACGACCCGTTTCACGTTCAACGACGAAAAAAGCCTGTCGAGAAACGCTTCCGGCTCCGTTCCGGAGAAGGCGCTGTCGAAAACGGCTTTCACCGCAAGATTCACGCCGAGCTCTCCGAGCCTTTCCGTCCGCTCGGCAAACGTAAGCACGCTTCCCTCGCCTTTGCCGAAAAAACTGCCCATATCGTTTCCGAAGGTGAACACGCACGGCTCGCCTTCGTCGGAATGCGAAATCGCTTCCTTTACGAGAGCCGCATGCCCGATGTGCACGCAGTCGAAAAAACCGAGCACGAGCACGACGGGGTTTTCGTATTTTTCACCGAAATCAAGAATTTTCATTGTCTCTGATATATGCTTTCACTTTCAGTTTTCCGTCCGTCAGGATCCCGACGCCGTAAAAACCGTTCGGTTCGTACACGCGGTAGGTGCCGTCCGGAAAAGAAAAACGGTCGTATAAACCGTTGAACAACCGCTCCGCTTCCCGCGCGGTAAGGTTCATTTCCGGAAAAGAAACGACCTTGTCCGGCGGGATCAGAAGAGACTTTTTGTCTTCCGCATTCGCAAATTCCTCCGCCGTAACGGAAGAATCCATATCGAATACCCCGGAAGCTTTCCGCACGAGATCGGTCATCGTGGCGCAACTGCCGAGCGCTTCGCCGATATCCCGCGCGATGGAGCGGATATACGTTCCGCCCCCGCAGACGATCAGAAAGCGGTATTTGCCTTCCTCCGCCCGCCCGAGCAGTTCGATCTTTTCGATATGCACCCGCTTCGGGGGCAGGGTAAATTCTTTTCCCTTCCGCGCGAGTTCATACCCCCGTTTTCCGTTCACGCATTTGGCGGAAAAAAGGGGCGGGATCTGATCGACGTCTCCGCAGAGAGAAGGGAGCACCTTCCCGATTTCTTCTTCCGTCGGAATTACCGGGGAAGTTTTTATCACCTTTCCCTCCAGATCGAGCGTATCCGTTTCGTAGCCGAAAGCGAAATCCGCCACGTAGGTTTTCGACTTATCCAGCAAAAAGTCGAAAAGGCGGGCGGATTTACCGATCGCCACGGGCAGAACGCCGGAAGCGAGAGGATCGAGCGTGCCCATGTGTCCGACGGTTTCGCCGCTGACGGAGCGTTTTATCTGATTGAGAACGAACGCCGAACTGACGCCCTTCGGTTTATACAGATTGAGAAATCCGTTCATATCCTGTCAAAGGTAAAAAGAGATCTCGCGCAGGATCTTGTCTTTCACGTCCTCATAGAACCCGGAAAGCATGGATCCGCTCGCCATTTTGTGCCCGCCGCCGCCGAATGCGGACGCCACGGCGTTCACGTCTACCTTACCTTTGCTCCTGTAACTTATTTTATAGGTATTGTTTCCGTTTTCGAGAAGAGATACCGCAACTTCCACCCCTTCGACCGAAAGGGGAAAATCGATGAAACCTTCCGTCATATCCTTCGTCGCGCCGAACTCTTCGAGATCCTTGCGGAAAACGGAGATCAATGCGACTTTGCCGTCCAGATAAAGGCGCATGCCGCCGATGACTTTCGCATACAGCTTTGCCCGCGCGAGCGGCTGGTTTTTATACATACGGTAAGCGATCTCGTGAAGATCGGCGCCGTGAGCGACAAGTTCGGAAGCGATCGCGAGCGTTTCCGCCGTCACGTTGCTGTGTTCGAAATTTCCAGTGTCGGTGGAAATACCGAGAAGAAGCCTGTCGGCGATCGTCTTGTCGATCTTCGCCCCGAGTGCAAGGATAAGCCGGTAAACCGATTCGCAGCACGCTGCGGTCTCCTTTACGTAATTGAATTTCGCATAGCGGGAATTGGATACGTGGTGATCGATCTGAAAGGTATTTCTGCACGAGCGGAACAGGGTGAAATTTTCGCCGAACATCGATTCCACCGAACAGTCCACGGCGATATGCGCGTCGTATTTTCTCTTCACGTCTCCGAGTTTCAGCACCTCTTCCGAAAACCCGAGAAAGGCAAACTTGGCGGGAATGTCCGATTCGCAGATCATATCCGCTTTTTTCCCGAGAGAACGAAGCGCCGCCTGTAACGCCGAACCGCACCCGAGCGTGTCTCCGTCCGGGCGGCAGTGGCAGAAAATCAGATAACTTTCGTATCCTGCAAGGTTTTCCGCAAATTCTTCGATCGTCATTTGTCTTCGCCCTCTTCGCCGGGTTCCGCGGAATAAGTGATCTTGCTTAAAATTTCGTCGATCTTCTGCCCGTAGACGGATGAATTATCGAGAATAAACGTAAGCTCAGGTACCGTACGGATGTGCATGGTGCGGGAAAGTTCCCCTCTCACCTGCTTCGCCGCGCGGGAAATTGCCGCAAAGGTCGCTTCGCGTTTGCCTTCGTCCGTCGAAAAGACGGAAACGTAAACCTTCGCGTATTTTAAATCGTTGGTGGTATCGACCTCGAGAATGCTGAACATCTCGGAGATCTCGGGATCCTTTACTTTGTTTTTCAATATATCGTAAATTTCACGCTGAAATTCGCTGTTCAGTCTCTGTTCGCGTTTTACTTTCATGGTATGTCTCCTTGTTCGAGAAAAGGGCGGCGCGAAAAAAACGCGTCAGCCCTCGTAAATCATCATTCCCGGTATTATACGACGGGTTTGACCTCGATGATATAGCTTTCGATGAAATCTCCCACTTTGATATCGTTGAAGTTTTCGATGGAAATACCGCATTCAAAGCCCTGCGAAACTTCTTTCACGTCGTCTTTGAATCTCTTTAACTGATTGACGTTGCCTTCGCAGATCATCACGTCGTCGCGATAAATGCGGAGTTTTCCGTTTCTCACGATCTTGCCTTCCGTCACATAGCAGCCTGCAACCATCCCGACGCCCGTGATTTTGAACGTCTGGCGGACTTCCGCTTTGCCCATGTAGGTTTCGTGCGTTTTGGGAGAAATAAGACCCTTCATCGCGTTCGTCACGTCGTCGATCGCCTCGTAAATGATACGGTACAGGCGAACGTCCACTTTGCTTCTTTCCGCCAGGGCTTTCGCCTTGGAATCCGGGCGGACGTTGAACCCGATGATGATCGCGTTGGACGAATCGGCAAGCATGACGTCCGTTTCATTGATCGCGCCGACGCCCGCATGCACCACGTTGACTTTGACTTCTTCGTTGGAAAGTTCGGAAAGAGATTGCTTCACCGCTTCCACCGAACCCTGAACGTCCGCTTTGATCAGAATGTTCAGTGCCTTTAAGTTGCCGTCCGAAATCTTGGAGAAGAGATCGTCCAGAGACACTTTCTGCGTCTGCTTGATCATTTCCTCTCTCTCTTTGTTCTTTCTCTCCTGCGCGACGAGCTTGGAAAGTTTATCCTGTTCCACCGCGAAGATGGAATCGCCCGCGTTCGGAACTTCCTCCAAGCCGAGAATGGATACCGCCATGGACGGACCCGCTTCTTTCACGTTTCTGCCCTTGTCGTCTATCATCGCTCTCACCCTGCCGGTGATCGTGCCCGCAACGAGGTTATCGCCCGTATGGAGCGTACCGTTCTGGATAAGCACCGTCGCGACGGGACCTTTGCCCTTGTCGAGCTTGGCTTCGATGATCGCGCCTTTTGCCGGTCTGTTCGGGTTTGCTTTCAGTTCCTTCACGTCCGCCGTTAAAACGATGGTCTCGAGAAGGCTGTCGATCCCCTCGCCCGTCTTTGCGGAAACGGGAACGAGAGCGACGTCGCCGCCCCATTCTTCCACGAGAACGGACTGATCGGCAAGCTGTTTCTTCACCTTCTCGATATCCGCCTGCGGCTTATCGATCTTGTTTGCCGCAACGATGATGGAAACGCCTGCCGCCTGCGCGTGGTGAATGGCTTCGATCGTCTGCGGCATGATGCCGTCGTCCGCGGCGATCACGATGACCGCAATATCGGTGATCTGCGCGCCGCGCTGACGCATGGCGGTAAACGCCGCGTGACCGGGGGTGTCGAGGAAAGTGATCTTTTCGCCGTTGACGGACACGGTGTACGCGCCGATGTGCTGCGTGATGCCGCCCGCTTCCGTCGCGGTGACGTTCGCGCTTCTGATGCGGTCGAGCAGAGAGGTCTTGCCGTGGTCGACGTGTCCCATCACGGTGACGACCGGCGGACGCTTCACGAGATTCTCTTCCGGATCGGTTGCCGCGTCGAACGCTTCGTTCAGAACGTCTTCCGCCGTCTTATCCATCTTCAGTTCGAGCTCGATGCCGAGATCCGCGGCGATAACGCCGGCGGTATCGTAATCCACGGAGTCGTTGATGGTTTTCATGATACCCTCTTTAAAGAGTTTCTTCGTGATCTCGATCGCCGAAATGCCGAGTTTTTCGGAAAGCTCTTTAATGGGGATGATCTCTTTGTTGATGACCGCTTTTTCGATTTTGATCGTCTGAGACTGCTCCGCCTTTTTATCCTTTTTAACGCGAAGCTTTCTGTATCCGGTCTTGTTTTCGTCGAAATCCTCTACGCTGACCTGCGTTTTGATAAGCGATTTTTTGTTGAGAGACTTCTTGTCGTCGTAACTCTTTTCGCTGCTCTTCTTTTTATTGCCGAACGTCTTGCCCGTATCCTTGGGTACGAACGTGACCTCGACGGGCTTTTTAGCGAATCCCGCGCCTGCCGGTCTCGGCCCTCTCTGGAAATTTCCCCCTGCGGTTCCGTTCGGTCTCTGCGGTCTGTCCCCTCTTCTCGCTCCGTCCTGCGGGACGTATTCTCTGCGGGTCTGGGGTTTGCCGTCTTTCCCGTAAACGGTGCGCGATCTCGTCTGTTCGCTTCTCGGCTGCTGGCTCGGGAGTTTCACGAGATTGGGATCTTCGCCGCGCGCGATCGCTTCTTTTCTCTTCTGTTCGAGAATTTTCGCTCTCGCTTCGGCAAGGGCTCTTGCCTGAGCCTCTTCCACCGCTTTTCTGCGGGCTTCCCTCTTCGCTTTTTCGTCCATCACGGGATCGGGCTTCTTCTCTTCCCCTTTTGCGGCGGGTTTTGCCTCGTCCGTATTTTTTTCTTTATCCGCCGGCTTTTCCGCCTTCGCCTTTTTGTCCGAAGGTTTGTTTTCGTCGTTTTCTTTTGCGGGTTCTTTCACGGCGGGTTTTTCTGCGGGAGCTTCCGCCTTTACTTCCTTAACGGCTTCCTTCGCGGGTTCTTTTTTCGCCTCTTTCGCAGGCGCCTCGGGCTTCGCCTCTTCCGGCTTTTTCTCCGCGACGACCTCTTTTTCTTCCTTTACGGGTTCGGAAACGACGGACGTTTCCTTTACGGGAACATCCTTCTTTTCTTCCGCGGCGGGGACTTCTTCCTTTTCTGCCTTTACGGGTTTTTTCGTGTTTTTCTTTTCCGCGACGGGAGATTCTTCCTTTGCCGGAACTTTCTCCTTCTCCGGGGCGGCATTCGCTTCGGGAGCGGGCGTTTCCGCCTTTGCGGGAATTTCCTGTTCTTCGGCGGGAGTCTCCGCGAACGATCCGTCGGCTTCCGCCGCACGGGCTTCCGCTTCTTCCCTCTCTCTTCTCTCCGCTTCGGCGGCTTTCAGTTCGCGATCTTTCTGCGCAATGCGTTTGCCGATCGCGGCAGCCTCGCTGCCGATCGCTCTGACTTTTTCCTTCAGCCCTTCGATCTCGCCGGAAATCGCGTTGATCTTCTTTAAGTTTTTGAAAATGTCTTCTCTCTTTTCTTCCATATTAAATCTTATGGCCTCCCGTTAAACCCGTAATCTCGTCTCCGGAATTTTTCACTATCGCGTCCGCCAGATTTCTCTCCGTCACGGCGGCAATTTTTACATTCGGAACGTTCGTCATCTCTTCCAGCGTCTGCGCCGAAGTTTTAAAAGCGGGGCATCGGAACTTCTCCGCCGCCTTGATCCCTTCTTTTACGGTGTTCTCCGACGCCGTTTTACATACGAGAATGAGATAAACTCCCTTTTTTATCGTTGCGATCGTATTCAGCCCGCCCCGGAATTTCCTCGCTTTGATCGCAAAGCCGAGATAGGCGCAGATCTTACTTCGTTTCTCCAAGGATACCCTCCCCGATCGTACGATAAACTTCTTCGGACACGGACTGACGGAACGTCCTGTCAAGCAGGCGGTACTTCGCAAGCTTTGCATAGCACTCCGGACTTTTGCAGAGGTATGCGCCCCTGCCGTCCGCCTTTCCCGTTTTGTCGAGGAAAAACGTTCCTTCCTTCGTCCTTACGATCCGATAAAGCTCTTTTTTGTCAAATTCTTTACGACATGCGATACAGGTTCTTTGCGGAACTCTTTTTTCTGCCATAAATTCTCCCGGATTTCTGTCCCGACGATCCCTTTCCCGCGCCATGGCGGATAAGGAACGCCCGGGGTAAATTATTTCTCTTCGGATTCGGTTTCTTCCTGTCCGAATTCTTCCGTTTCTTCCTCGAGCGCGGCGTTCTGCGCGTCTTCGAGGGCGGCTTTCGATTCGCTCTTCACGTCGATCTTCCAGCCGGTCAGTCTCGCCGCGAGGCGGGCATTCTGACCGTCTCTGCCGATCGCGAGAGAAAGTTTATCGTCCGGAACGACGACTCTCGCCACCTTTTCTCCTTCGATCGCGCTGACTTTCAGAACCTTTGCGGGAGAAAGGGATTTCGCGATGAATTCGAGGGGATCTTCGCTCCAGAGAACGATGTCGATCTTTTCGCCGTTCAGCTCTCTCACGACCTCGTTCACGCGCATTCCCTTATTGCCGACGCACGCGCCGACGGCGTCCACGTTGGGATCGTTGCTGCAGATGGCGATCTTCGTTCTCTGTCCCGCCTCTCTCGCAACGGCTTTCACGGTCACGATCCCCTGCGCCATTTCGGGCACCACGTTTTCGAACAGTCTCTTCACGAGACCGGGTGCCGTTCTCGAAACGAGGATCTGAGCGTTTTTGCCCATGCTCTTGACCTTTTTCACGTAAACCGTGAGCTTATCGTTCACGTTGTAGGTTTCGCCCGGGACCTGATCCTGCGGAAGCATGACTGCTTCCACTTCGCCGGCGCCGATCTCCACGTAAACGTTTTTCTCGTCGATGCGGCGGACGGTGCACGTTTTGATCTCGTCCTCTTTATCCTCGAACTGGGCAAGCGTATTGTCGCGCTCCGTCTCGCGGAACTTCTGCATAAGCACCTGTTTCGCGGTCTGCGCGGCGATACGGCCGAATTCCTTGGGAACGAATTCGATTTTTACCGTGTCCCCCGTTTTGTACGTCTTTCTGATCTCTCTCGCCTCTTCCAGCGAAATTTCCTTATCGAAGTCGTTCACTTCGTCCACGACCGTTTTCAGCGCGTAGAACCTGACCGATTTTTTCTCCGGATTCATATCGATCTCGACGTCGCTCGCGTCTCCCGATTGTTTTTTATAGGCGCAGACGAGAGCGTTTTTTAAGGTTTCGATTAATATCTCCGGCTTGATCCCTTTTTCCGTGTCGAGTTCTTCCATCGCCAGAAAGAAATCCTTATTGATCATCGTAAATCTCCTTTATATTCCGATTATTCGAACTTGATCGCCCGATTGATTTTTGCGATTTTATTGAGGGGCACTTTGAATTCCTTCTCCCCTTCTTTCAGCGTGACGTTGTTTTTGTCGTATCCCGTGAGCACGCATTCGAAATTTTTTCTGCCCGTCATGGGGGCGAACAGTTTCACTTCCACCTCTTCGCCGAGAGCGCGCTCGAAGTCGCGTTCGGTTTTCAGCGGTCTGTCGAGACCTGGGCTGGAAACGTTCAGCGTGTACGCCGCGCCGGAAGACGCGTCGATCTCGTCGAGCAGCCCGTCGATCGCATTGTGAAAGGCTTCCACGGTATCGATGTCGATCCCGCCTTCCTTTTTATCGACGAAGACCGTGAGAGAGGGATTTCTGCCGAGTTTGGTTTCGACCCCGAAAATCTCGAGCCCCATCTCTTCCGCTTTCGGTAAAATCGCTTTTTCGATCTCTTCCGTTGCGATGAATTTCATAAACCGTCTCCTTGATTTTGTCCGCGTAAAAGGGGGAAGAAAACCCTTCCGTCCGCCCCGCGAACCCCTTACATAAAAATTTGAGAGCGGCACGCAACCACCCTCAATACAAGTAAATCATATTCAGTGTCTTCATTATAACACTTTTTTTTGCGTTTTGCAAGTAATTTGAGCGGTTTTCCTTCGTTTAAAACAGATTTTTCCGCAAAAGCGCTCCGTTTTGCCCGGAAAATCGGGCAAACCGCCTGACGCAAACCGGATCGTCACATCGAAGGATCGGGCAAGGCGTTCTTCATCGCGACGAGCTCGAGAAAGAGTTTCGCCGTGGCGTGCGCGTCCGAAAGAGCGCGGTGATGAAGAAATTCGATGCGGAAATACTCGCACACCGTATTCAGTTTATGGTTTTTCAGGCGGGGCAGAAGCTCCCGCGAGATGAGCATGGTATCGTAAACGGGATGTTCCCACTTATACCCGATGGGTCTTGCCATCGTTCTTAAAAACCGATAATCGAATTCTGCGTTATGAAACACGAGGGAACAACCGTCGGTAAACCTGAAAAAGTCCGGAAAAGCCTGCGCGAAAACGGGCTTGCCCGCAACCATGCCGTTGTCAATGCCGGTGAGCGCGGTGATCTCTTCGCTGATCTTCCGCTCGGGATCGATCAGCGTCTGGAATTTTTCGGTGATCCTGCCGTTTTCGATCTTCACGGCGCCGATCTCCGTCACTTTGTCTCCGTCGTTCACGGAAAGCCCCGTCGTTTCGATATCCGCAACGACGAACGTTTTTCCGATCAGGCATTCGGGAACCGGTCTCGCTTCGGTCAGAAAATCGCTCTGCACCGACTCGGTAAGCGGTTCCGGAAACACGCAGGAATATTCGGAAGGGACCCCTTTCGAAGGTCTTTCTTCCGGCACGAAATTTTCGGGAAACTTGCAGAAGGAAAGGTCGGCGACGCGGAAACTCGGCTGTCCGTTGAAGGAACTTAAATCCCCGCGCACGGCAATCTCCGACCCGACGTTGATCTTCTGGATTTTCACCTCTTTCTCCTTCGTCATGAACACTTTGCAGGCAAGCCTGCCCGTCGTATCGTCGAGATCGAGGATGAAAAAGGGTTTCCCCGTTTTTGTTTCTTTCTGACTGATCGCCGCGACCTTTCCGGCAAAAGTCGCTTCCCCGCCGCAAAGCCCGCTGTCCGCAATGTAAACGGCGGTATCGCCGAGCTCTTCGCCCCACAGTTTCACCGCGTCGGAAAAACGGAAAGTCCGGAAACGGATGGTTTCCACATCGGACGGATTCACCTTATCTTTCAGAAGATCGGCACGGATCTCTTCCGCCTTTCCGCTGTCTTCCGCCGTTACGGTAAAGGCATCGCAGAACGTTTCTTCGAGACGGGCGCAGATCCGATCCGCCACGCCGTTCGCCGTAAAATAGGCATACACGTCGCTGTTCACGCGGGCGGTCACTCTTCCTCGTCCGTCTTTCAGCTCGGCGGAAAAATCGCTCTTTTTTACCGATCTTGCGATCGACATGAAATTTTTCGTAACGAAATCGTAAGCGGCGTTCACCGCAAGCTCTTCGTCCGCGACGATCTTCGTCACGCGGACGGCGACTTTCGTGACCGAGGGAGGGACCTTTCCCCGCAGATATGCGGCGATTTTTTCTTTTTCCCCGTCGGTGACGGCGGCGTCGCTGATATAGTCGAAAACCGCTTCGCCGGTAAAAGAATCCAGCGTGATCCCCGTCAGTTTCGCGCGGGAAAGACTTTCCGCAAGCCCTCTCACCGCGGCGAGATTTTTTTTACTTTCTTCCGTTTGTGTCGACAAGATTTTCGATTTCCTTTAAAAATTCTTTTTCCGCGTCGCAGGACGGCACTTTGCGGTAGACGACGCCCTTTTTGAAAAAGGCACACACGCCCCCGCCCCCCGCGATGCCGATATCGCAGTCGGCGGCTTCGCCCGGTCCGTTCACCACGCACCCCATCACGGCGATCTTCAAGGGAACGGTGATCCCGGCGGTCATCTCTTCCACTTTTTTCGCAAGAGAAATGCTGTCGTATTCCGTCCTTCCGCAAGTGGGACACGAAATGATTTCCGCAAAATTTTTATCGAGCCCGACGCTCCTTAAAATGCGACGGGCGGCAACGACTTCTTCGATCGGCTGCGCCGTGAGAGAAACGCGGATCGTATCCCCGATCCCGTCGAGAAGAAGAGCCCCGATCCCGATGCTGCTCTTCACGATGCCCATGTCGTATGTACCCGCTTCCGTCACGCCGACGTGAAGAGGATAATCCGTTTTCCCGTGAAGATACCGATAAGTTTTTACCGTGAGAGGAACATTGGATGCCTTGGCGGAAATCACGATGTTCTCCACCCCGTATTTTTCGAGGATCGCCACGTCTTTCAGCGCGCTCTCCGCAAGGGAGATCTCGTTCTTGCCGTATTTTTTCAGCAGTTCCTTTTCCACGCTGCCCGAATTCGACCCGACGCGCACGGCGGCGCCGTTTCTCTTTAAGGCGCGCGCGACTTCCTCCACCTTGTCTTCCCCGCCGATGTTGCCGGGATTGATGCGGATCTTATCCGCTCCGCCGTCGAGCGCGGCTATGGCATATTTATAGTTAAAATGGATATCCGCCACGAGGGGGATCGAGATCCTCTTCCTGATCTCCGGGATCGCGCGGGCGTCTTCTTCGTCCTTTACGGAAACGCGCATGATATCGCATCCCGCGGCGGCAAGCCGTCCGATCTGATCGGAAACCTCTCCGATTTTCGAAGTTTTGACGTTCGCCATGGACTGCACGGCGACGGGGTTCTCTCCCCCGATCGTCAGCTTTCCGATTTTTACTTCCTTAGACATGATCTTTCAGCCTTCTCCGTCTGATTCATTCCGTAAATAATTCTGAGCCCGTTCAGGGTGAGCATGCGGTCGAAAACGTCGATACACTTCGCTTCCTTACAGATGATGCTGCCAACGCCGCCCGTCGCAACGACCTTCACCTTCTCCTCGCCGAGTTCTTTTCTGATCCCCGCAACGATGTTTTCCACAAGTCCGACAAAACCGTACACGATCCCGGACTGCATGCAGGTAACCGTGTTTTTCCCCATGACGGAAGGGGGTTTCTCCAGCTCGATGCTCGGCAGTTTCGCCGTGCCGGAAACGAGGGAATCGAGCGCGCCCCTGATCCCGGGGGCGATCACCACGCCGATCAGTTCTCCTTTTGCGGAAACGACGTCGAACGTGGTGGCGGTGCCGAAATCGATGCAGATGAGAGGGGTACCCTCCCCGTAACGGGAAAGCGCGCTCACGCAGTCCACGATGATATCCGACCCGACCTCGCGCGAATTTTCCGTTTTCACGTTGAGCCCCGTTCTGAGCCCGGGTCCGACGACGAGGGGCTTATGCCCGAGATAATCGCGGCACATATGCTCGATCGTATAGTTTAAAGAAGGGATCACCGAGGACATGATGACCCCTTCGATCTCCTCTTTATCGATCTCCGCCGCTTTCAGCAGATCTCTTACTACCACGCCGTATTCGTCCGACGTGGCGTTTCTCAGCGAAGAAACGCGGAAAGACGCCAGAAGCTTCTCTCCGTCGAACACGGCGTATTTTATATTGGTATTTCCGATATCGATACAAAAAATCATAACCGTCCGTTTGCCGGTTTCCCGTTTTGCAACGGGAAACCGGATCCGTTTTTATTTTAAAACCGCCTTCAGCACGCGGTACAAAGCGGGGCTTAAAACAAGGTTAAGCCCGAGTTCCACAAGGAAATTGATCCCCGCGCACCCGATGAAAAGGAAATAGATCACGTCTTCCCCGAGCCCCAATGTCGCCATATACGAAAGCATCGTATTTTTCATGCACAGCATCCCGACGATGAAAATGCTCGTATTCACGACCGGCGCGACGATCGCCGAAACAAAAGTCGCCGCAAGCGTATTCTTGTTTTTCAACAGACCGAAAACGAGGGCGGAAACCGCACCGGCAGCCGTCGCCTTCACGAGACAGACAAGAATCGTTCCGACGGGCGCGTTCGTCAGAAGATACTGCGTGAACCCGTCGGCGCCCGTTGCGCCCATAACGATCGTGACGATGCCGAACACCGCGCCGAGCGCCGCCCCGACGCCGACGCCGCCGACCATACCGCCGAGCACGATGGGCACGAGAACGAAACTGAACGACACCGTTGCGATTCTGAAATTGCTGCCGAAAACCTGCAGCACAACGACGAGTGCCGCAAAGATCGCGATCAGCGCGATTTGCCTGGATTTACTGCGCGTAAAACCGTTCATAATAAAAACCTCCGATCGGGTTCGCCCTGAATTTGCTTCTTTTCCGTGATTTTTCCCGTAAAAGCGCATAACGATACCCGTTAGACCCGTTGCGGGCAAAAAAAACGTCTTCCGCTTGCAGACACGCCGTCGGACTCCCGAAAAGGATATCCGCGGCAGGCAAATAAGACCGCTATTCCCGCAATCGAATATTATTATACAGGATACGATGAAATTTTTCAACCGAAAAAGCGGCAAAGGTAACAAAAAATTTAATTTTCCAATATACTGATATTGACAGCGACAAAAGATGATCGTGCTGTACGAAGATAGGAGGAAATCGTCATGATGAACTGTTTCGGTCTCGGCGGAGATAACTGCTGCCTCTGGATCTTAATGATCCTTCTCATCGTCTGCCTCTGCGGAAACGGGTGCCTGACCGGCATTCTCGAAAAGATCTGCAACTGCGGATGCCTGCTTCCCGTTCTCATCGCGCTTTACTGCTGCGGCTGTAAGGGCGACAAACCGGGAATGAATTTCGGATTTGGCTGCAAGTAACCGACGGCAAACTCACCCTGAAAAATACATAACCGGACCCGGCTGACTGCCGGTAAAAACGCGGACGGCACACGGAGCCGTAAATCCCCCTTTCCGATCCCGGGGAATACGGTTCCGCAGCCGTCCGCTTTGTTCTGATTTTTATTTATAATCGGCGGTTAATCGACTTATCGGCGGTTTTTCGTTTTCGCCTGTAATTCCGCGTCAGTTTTCCCGTTTCAAAACGGCAAGAGATTCGATATGCCTCGTCTGCGGGAAAAAGTCGTACGGGCGGACATAGGAAAGAACGTATCCCGCTTTCGCAAGTCTTTTCACGTCTTCCCCGAGCGTCACGGGATTACAGGACAGATAAACGATCTTCGAGGGACCGAACCCGACGAGAAGGCGGCACACCCCCTCGCCGAGCCCCTTTCTCGGAGGATCGACGAAAAACACGCAATCTTTTCCGTTGCCGATTTTCGGAAGCACCTTGAAAACGTCTCCCGCGATCGCCCTGATCCTGCCGCCCGCGCCGTTTTCCGCGGCGATTTTTTTCGCGTCGTTCACGGCGTCCTTTTCGATTTCGATGCTCGTGACCTCTTTCCCAGAACGGGCAAAGAGGACGGACGTGACCCCGATCCCGCTGAAACAATCCACAACGCGGGATTCTTCCGAAGCGGAAATTTCTTCCAGAATATCGGCATACGCCTTGGCGGCGACTTCTTCGTTTACCTGAAAGAAAGATCTCGGCGAAAGTTCGTAAGAAACGCCGAGCAGTTCCCCTTTCAGCGTTTTCTCCCCCGCAACGTGGCGGAGATCGCCGGACATCACGTCCGGCAGCTTTCCCTTGTTTTCCGAAACGTAAAGCCCGACTTTCCCGAACTTTTCGCAAAGGGCGCGATACAACCTTTCGAGCCCGGATATTTTACTGCTTGTGGCAACGATCGTCGCGAGGAGATCTCCGCTGTCGTAGCGGGCGGCGGCAAAGCGCAGCAATCCCTTTCCCGACCACGGCTTATAAGCGTGCAGATTGAACGAGCGCGCCCATTTCACCACGATATTGCGGAAATCGGTATACCATTTCCCGTGCAGAAGACAGCGGTCTGCCGGAACGACGCGGTTTCCCGTCTCCGAAAAAAATCCGGCATACAGCTTGTTGTTTTCCTCGCCGAAAGCAAGGTGAACTTTATTGCGGTATTCCCTGTCCGCCCCGGTCACGACGTCCGAAACCTTTCCGGAAGACCCCGGCACACATTTTTCCACCACGCTTTTTTTCAGTGCGCTCTGCCCTTCGCGGGACATATGAGATACCGCGCAGTTTCCGCAGATGCCGAAATACGGACATTCCGCCTTCACGCGTACGGGAGAGGGGCGTTCGCAGGAAACGAAGTGCGCCGAAATAAGATTTTCCGTCTTTTTATCGACGGCGATCTCTTCCCTTTCCCCGTCGATCGCGCCGAACACTTCGCACGGAATACCGCCGATCGAGGTCAGCCCTTTCAGATCTTCGGTATAGCCGGAAATCGTTGCGAGATAATTCCCGTTCGTAAGCCGTTTCGTTTCTTCCGAGAGCGGTTTTTTCTCCGGAAAACCCTTGCGGGCGACGGGACCTTGCGTTTTCGCCTTCGGGCGGACGGTTTCGTTTTTCTTTCTGTTAATGAAATAATCTTTTGCCTTAACGGCTCTTCTCTTGTTATCGCTCATGCGCCGTATCCTTTCAGTCGTGCCGCTCGTCGGAATCGAAGGTCTCGCAGAATCTCGCCGAGAAGGAAGGTTCTTCCCCGCCCGCATACAGATGCGCGGTGCTTCCGAAACAGGAACAGCGGAAAACCGCGATCCCTTTTCTTCTCTCTTCCGTGAAAAGGGTCGTGACGGAAGAGGGCAGCGCGACGAAATGATGGGAAAGGATCATCGGCGGAATGTTGAACAGGTGGGAAAGAAGCACCGTTTCCACCCCGAAATGGCAGAACAGCGCGACCGTGTCTCTGTTGGGGTTCACGGCGTCGTAAAGCTTTCCGTTGCGGCGATAGCCGTGTTTTTCGAGAAGATCGTCGAGCCCGCGGCAAACGGTTTCATAATGATACCGCATGTTCCCCGCCTTCATTTCGGGAAGATCGAGCCACTTTCCGTTATCGTACATTTCGGGAACGTTCGTCCAGTATCCGGGCAGCATGTCCCAGATCAGATGATCTTTCTCTCCGGTAGGAAGATCGATGCGATGATTGAATTCTTCCAGCCAGTCCATTACGACGGGCGTTTTGCCGATCGCTTCCGCCGTGGCGGCGCAGGTGTCTTTCGCCCTGCCCAAAGGCGAAGAATAAAGGTAGTCCACTCCCTGTTTTTTCAGCATATCGGCAAGAAGGGAGATCTCCCGTTTCCCTTTTTCCGTCACGGTGTCGTGCACGTAATCGGGATCGCCGTGCCGAATGATCAAAAGTTTCATTTTTGAAAACTCCGTTTGTTTATTTCATTTCCCCTTCGTCGTTTACTCTGTTTTACCAAACGAAAAGCGGCTTATAAGCCGTTTATCGCGATATTTTACAGCGTGTGAACAAATTCCGGCAACGCTCTTCTCTTAAAGTGCCTGTCGCTCGGTTTTGCGTTTTCCGCAGGATACCCCACGGGCAGAAGGCTCTTCGGCGATAACGAATCGAGCAGAGAAAATTCTTTTTTCACTCTCTCCGGGTCGAAATGGCACACATAGGTGGAAGCGAGCCCGAGTTCCGTCGCGCCGTACATCAGCGTGGTTGTAACGATGCCGATATCCTGCAATACGGAAGGCTCCCCGCTGAACGAATTTCTCCATGATTTTCCCTCGTCCGCACACATAACGAAAACAAGGGGCGCATCGAAAGCGCACGGCGTGATCTCGCGGATCTTAGCGATCGCTTCTTCCGATTTCAGCACGAAAATCTCATACGGCTGGTTGTTGCACGCCGTCGGCGCAAGCCTTGCCATGGCGAGAAGTTTTTCGATTTTTTCGTCTTCCGGCATTTTGTCCGCAAACGCGCGGACGGAATATCTCTCTTCGCAAATTTTTTCGAAATCCATATTTTTATCTCCTCCCGGGCGACCACGCCCGCTTTCGGCTCTGTTTTATCTTTCAGCTCTGTTTTATCTTTCAGCTCTGTTTTATCTTTCAGCTCTGTTTTATCTTTCAGCTCTGTTTT
>CABUWK010000024.1 GCA_902495325.1 uncultured Acidiphilium sp. | reverse complement strand
CCGCACAGGATCCCGTCACCCGGTGTCCGTACAACCCGGCATCCTTCTTCTCCCGACGGGACGGGAAAACCGGTTTTCGGTCGCAAATCCGTCGGGCAAAGCCCTTTGTTTTATTACAATTTCACCCCATGTGTCATAATTTATGACAAAACAAAAAAATTAACCAACCCGTTTGATTGCCTTTTTTTACGAAATTATTATAATAAAGAGGTACGCTTTATATTGACTATCATGCAGTCTTTCCGGAGCGGGAACGCACGGACGGACCGGACGATCCGTTTCCGCCACAAAAACAAAAGCGAAAAATACGAATTACAGAGGTAAGAAATTATGAACGAACTCGAAATCAAAGCAAAAATCAAAGATATGCTCTGCGACCGTCTCGGCATCGACGCCGACGCTCTCGAATACGATACCCCTCTCTTCAACGACGGGATCGGGCTTGACTCCATCGATTCTCTCGAGATCATTTCCGCGATCGACGAAGAATACGGCGTTTCCATGACGGGCGTAGGCAAAGAACATTTCCAGAACATCAACGCGCTTGCCGCTTACGTTCTCGCTCACGCGGAATAATCCCGGCGCGACACAGGGGCACAAACATTCTGAAAGCCGGGGCGACCCGGTTTTTTGCTCTCACAGACAGGAAACGATATTTCATATGAAAAAGAAGACAATCAGATGCGTGATCACGGGGCTCGGCGTCGTGAGCGCGATCGGCAACAATGTGGAAGAATGCTGGGCAAACATTCTCGCTTCGAAAAGCGGAATCGACCACACCCGCTCTCTCGACACCGAAAACTGCTATGCGGACTATGCCGCAGAAGTAAAGGAACCAACGGTAAACGATCCGTCTCTCGACCGCTGCGCCGCGCTTTGCCTGCAGGCAGCAGACGAGGCGATGAAAGACTCCTCGCTTTCCGATTTTAACGGAGATCCGCGCACGGGCGTTATCATGGGCAGCTGCGTCGGCGGCGGAAGAAGCCTTGAAAGTTATTACCGCAACGGCAAGAAAAAAGAGGACGTGCTGAAAATGCCTATTTCTTCCGTAGCAAACCACGTTGCGGAAAAAGTGAACGCGGGCGGCGTGGTGACGAACGTTGCCAACGCGTGCGCAGCTGGCACGATTTCCGTCGCTTACGCTTCCGACCTCATCCGCGCGGGTAAGGCGGACGTCGTGATCGCAGGGGGCGCGGACGCATTTTCTTCCGTACCCTACGCGGGCTTTTTGTCTCTGCACGCGCTGGACGAAAATTCCTGCTCTCCCTTTAACCATTCCCACGGGATCACGCTCGGCGAAGGCGCCGGCGCGCTCGTTGTGGAATCGTACGAACACGCAGTCGCACGCGGCGCGCATATTTACTGCGAAGTATTGGGCGCCGGCATTTCGAGCGACGCGCACCATATCACCGCCCCCCGCCCGGACGGCGAAGGACAGATGAGCGCGATCCGTCAGGCGATCGCTCATTCCGGACTGACCGAAAAGGATATCGACTACGTGAACGCGCACGGCACGGGCACCGCGAAAAACGACGAAGCGGAATTTCTTTCCCTTCACACCATTTTCGACGGCAAGAACGACGATCTGTCCGTAAGTTCCACCAAAGCGATGACGGGGCACTGCCTCGGCGCGGCAGGCGCGATCGAAGCCGTTTTCGCGGTAAAAGCATTGCAGGAAAACGTCGTTCCCCCGACACTCGGTTTCTCGGAAGAAGACCTTGCCGTGCTGAAAGAAAAAGCGGGTAAAATCGACTTCACGCCAAATGTTCCCGTGAAAAAGGGACTGAACGCCGTCATGAACAACTCCTTCGCTTTCGGCGGCAACAACGCGAGCATCGTGTTCGGCAAAAAGCCGACGGACATCCCTGCGGACGCCGACCGCAGAGACGTTGCGATCACGGGGATCGGGCTCGTAACTCCCCTCGGCAACGGAAAAGACGCTTACGTTTCCGCGATCGCGGAAGACAAACGCCTTGAAGAGAGCGAAACGGCGTCGAAAATCGGCGTGGCGGACTATGACGCGCAGGGCTTGAAAATGGCGTTTTACCGCAAACTCGATCATTTAAGCCAGTTGCAGGCGGTTTCCGGCATGGATGCTCTCCGCGACGGAAAACTGACCGTAACGGACGAAAATTCGGGCAGGATCGGCATGATCGTCGGAACGTCCGAAGGAGCGATGGGTCCGAGCCTCGATTTCCAGAAACACATCACGGAAAGAGGAAACGCAGGCGGAAGCGCCTTCAATTTCCCCAACACCGTTTACAACGCCGCGGGCGGATATCTGTCCATCTGTTCGGGCATCAAAGGATATAACGTCACCGTGACGAACGGCGCGCAGTCCGGGCTTTCCTCGGCGGCATATGCCCTTCAGGTCATCCGCAACGGCTGGGAAGACGCCATGATCGCCACCGGCACGGACGAAAACAGCGGGATCATTTCCGAAGTGACCCACCTGATCGGCGCCGCCGCAGACGAAAAAGTCCGCCCGTATGACGGAAAAGAAAGCTATTCTCTTTCCGACGGCAGCGTTTCGGTTCTGGCGGAAACGACGGAATCGGCGAAAAAGCGCGGCGCGGAAATTTACTGCAAAATCACGGGGTACGGCATGTCCCACGCAAGCGTTCCCTACGGAACGGTAAAAGGTTCCGCCGCAGGGCTTTACAATGCGATCGGAAACGCGCTTGCGGACGCCGACCTTACCGCCGAAGACATTTCCGCGGTGATCGGGTTCGCCAACGGACAAAAGGACGTGGACGAGATCGAAACGGGCGTTTTAAGCCAGTATTTCGACGTAAAGAAACTTCCCGTCATTACCGTAAAAGAACGCACGGGCGAAGGCAGAGCGGCTTCGGCGGCTCTCGCGCTCGCACACGGCGCGATGATGCTCCACGGAGACATCACGGAAGACGCCGACGCTTACGTTTCTTCCGGCAGCGGAATGAAGAAAGTCGGCGTGAAAGCTTCCGACCTGAATAAGATCCTCGTTCTGTCCTATGCGACGGGCGGATCTTACACGGCGATCGTGCTCGAGAAATAAGAAGAGGTAAAACAAATGAAAGTAGCAATCGTAACGGGCGCATCCCGCGGGATCGGAAAAGCATGCGCTCTCCGCCTCGCGAAGGACGGCTTCACGACGGTTATCAACTATTCTCACAGCGAAGACGAGGCGAAAAAAGTTCTCGGAGAGATCGAGAGCAACGGCGGCAGCGGCATGACGATCCGCGCCGACGTTTCCGACCTCGATCAGGTGAAAGCCATGATGCGCGAAGTCGGGAAAACGTACGGTCAGATCGACGTTCTCGTCAACAACGCCGGCATCGTGAGAGACGAATACCTTCTCATGCTGAATCCGGACACCCTCGACCGCTGTTTCGACCTTAACGTAAAAGGTTATTTCTATTGCGCGCAGCAGGCGGTTCTGAAAATGTTCCGCAAAAAAAGCGGCGCGATCATCAATATGTCTTCGGTCAGCGGCATTCTCGCCCTTGCGGGACAGAGCGTTTACAGCGCGACGAAAGGCGCGGTGAACTCCATGACGCAGACAATGGCGAAAGAGCTTGCTCCCTATGGCATCCGCGTGAACGCGGTCGCCCCCGGATTCATCGAAACGGAAATGCTCGACGCCCTTCCCGAAGAAAAGAAGAAAGAATATCTCGACGCCATTCCCATGCACCGTCTCGGAAAGGCGGAAGAAGTTGCGGGGATCGTATCCATGCTCGCTTCCGACACCTGCGCCTACATGACCGGTCAGATCCTTACCTTAGACGGGGGAATTTCGTTATGATGAACATTTACGGCGTGAACAAACGCCTGAAACAACGCCCGCCCTTTCAGATGATCGAAAAGGTGACGGAACTCGTTCCCGGGCAGTCGGCGACGGGCATCAAAACGGTGTCGATCAACGATCCGTGGTTCGTCGGGCATTTCCCGGACGCGCCGATGCTTCCCGGCGTACTCATCGCCGAAACGTGCGCGCAGCTCTGCTCGATCGTTTCCGAGGGCGACGGCACGGCGGAAGACAAACTCAACGTCCTTTTAAAACTGGACAACTTTAAATTTTTGAAACCCGTTCTTCCCGGAGACGTTATGGTCGTTTCCGTCGCGAAGAAAAGCGGCGCCGGTCCTCTCGTCACTTTCGAGGCGACCGTCACCGTAGACGGTCAGATCCGCAGCAAAGGAAATCTCTCCTTCACGGCGATCGACCGCGCGGGTCTCGACGGAGAAAACGATTGATCTTATGAAAAAAATTGCCTTTTTATTTGCGGGGCAAGGTGCGCAGACGGTCGGAATGGGAAAGGATTTTTACGAAACCTTTCCCGTTGCGAAAGCCGTGTTCGACAACGCTTCGCCTTTGTTTCCGGAAGCGAAAAAAATTTGCTTCGAGGGAGACGGCGACACGCTCACGAAAACGGAAAACACCCAGCCCTGTCTTTTTTTGACCGATCTCGCAATCGCGAAAACATTGCAAAGCGCAGGCATCGAACCTTCCGCCGTTGCCGGGTTCTCTCTCGGAGAAATTCCCGCCGCGGCGTTTTCGGGCGTGATGACGGAAGAAGAAGCCTTCCGTTTCGTCCTTCTGCGCGGAAAAACGATGGCGGAACAGTCCGCCCTTCACCCCGGCGCGATGGCGGCGGCTCTGAAACTCGGCGAGGAAACGGTAAACGAAGTATGTTCCCGCTTCCCGGAGATCTGGCCGGTCAACTATAACTGCCCCGGGCAGATATCCTGCGCGGGCAACGCCGCACAGATCGACGATTTCTGCGCGGCGATCAAGGCGGCGGGCGGCAGAGCGGTAAAGCTCCCCGTAAGCGGGGCTTTCCACACGCCGTATATGAACGAGGTCTCCCCCGTTCTGCGCGGATTTCTCGAAAAAGAAGGCGTTTCCGCCCCGAAAATCCCCCTCTATGCAAACCGCACGGCAAGCGTTTATCCGGCAGAAAAGGAAGGGATCGTCGAAAATCTTTCCGGACAGGTATGCCACCCCGTTCTCTGGGAAAAAACGCTGAAGGCGATGAAAGACGACGGGATCGAAGTATTTATCGAAGTCGGCGCGGGTTCCACGCTCACGAAATTCGTTTCGCGCACCTTAGAGGGCGTTACCGCCTGTGCCGTGAACGACGTAGCCTCTTTCGAAGCCGCGGTACGAACCGTAAAAGGAGAATAACGTGGAAAACACTTCGACGAAGATCTGCCCTGCCTGCAAACAGGAGATCGCCGAAAAAGAACTTCGGGCAAACGGTTACGTCTGCCCGAAATGCAAAGCGTATTGTCCGATGCCGGCAAGGGAGCGGATCGCCTATCTGTGCGACGAAAACTCTTTCAACGAGCTTTTCGCAAAACCCGTTTTCACCGACCCGCTCGGTTTCCCCGAATATAAGGCGAAATTCGAATCGGCTTGCAAGAAAAGCGGCGAGAACGAAGGCGTTCTCACCGGAACGGCGACGATCAAGGGACACGAGACCTGCATTTTCGTAATGAACCCGGAATTTATGATGGGTTCGATGGGAACGGCGGTCGGCGATAAGATCACCGCCCTTTTCGAATACGCGATCTTAAAAAAACTCCCCGTGATCGGCTTCACCGTATCGGGAGGCGCCCGCATGCAGGAAGGCATGCTTTCCCTTATGCAGATGGCAAAAGTTTCTGCCGCGGTCAAGCGCCACGGAGACGCCGGGCTTTTATATATCGTAGGGATCACCGACCCGACGATGGGCGGCGTTACCGCAAGTTTCGCCATGCTCGGCGACATTATTTTTTCCGAACCCCGCGCGCGCATCGGATTTGCGGGCAAGCGCGTGGTGGAACAGGTCACGGGGGAAAAACTCCCGGACACCTTCCAGACCGCCGAATTTCAGTTGCAGAACGGTTTTCTGGACGAAATCGTCGCCCGGGAAGACGAGCGCAAACACCTTGCGAAACTGCTCGCCCTGCACGGATTTTAAGGAGAGACGGCAATGGCTGAAAATATAACCGTATACGAAAAAATCTGTCGCACGAGGAAACCGGGCAGAGCGACCGCCGTCGACTATATTCTGAATTCCTTCAAAGGGTTCTGCGAGCTGCACGGCGACCGCGCCTTCGGAGACGATCACGCCGTGGTCGGCGGAATCGCGAAACTGAAAGACATGCCCGTCACCGTGATCGGCATCGAAAAAGGACACGACATGCAGGAAAGGCTTTACCGCAATTTCGGCTGCGTTCTTCCGGAAGGATACAGAAAATCGCTCCGTCTGATCAAACAGGCGGAAAAATTCCGCCGTCCCGTAGTGCTTTTTGTAGACACGCAGGGCGCAAACTGCGGCAAGGGCGCGGAAGAACGGGGCGAAGGCGAAGCGATCGCCAGAAATCTGCTCGAACTTTCGGCGGTCACGGTGCCCGTGATCACCGTTATGATCGGAGAGGGCGGCAGCGGCGGCGCGCTCGCGCTTGCCGTGGCTGACGAAGTATGGATGCTCGAAAACGCCTATTATTCCGTCATTTCCCCCGAATCCTGCGCAAGCATCCTCTTTAAAGACCCTTCGAAAGCTCCGGAGGCGGCGGAACATCTCAAGCTCACCGCGCACGACCTTTACCGATTCGGCATCGTGGAAAAAATCGTTTCCGAACCGGACGACTTCTCCAATCCCCCGAAACGGGAAAATTTCTTCAACGCCCTTTCGGACGATCTTTACGCCAGACTGACCGAGCTCGGCAAAAAACCGACGGAAAAGCTTCTTGCCGACCGCACGGAAAAATACAGAAAGATCGGAAGATATCCGGAATATTCCCTTCCCTCCGACAAAACCGGCGGGAAACCGAAAAAAAAGAGGTGGTTCTCGCATGGCGGCCGCGCGTAAAAAAATTCTCGTATTAAACGGAAGCCCCCATCGCGACAAGAGCACGACCCTTCTCGCGACAAACGCTTTCGTGGAAGGAATGATGCGCGCAGGCGATTTCGAAACGGAAACGGTGCACGTCTGCGCGCTTAACATCAAGCCCTGCGCGGGATGTCTGTCCTGTTGGGGAAAAACGGAAGGCGAATGCGTGATCCGCGGAGACGATATCCCCGCTTTAAAGGAGAAGATCCTTGCCGCAGACGTCGTGATCGCGAGTTTTCCCCTGTATTATTTCGAAATGCCCGGGCAGATGAAGGTGATGATGGACAGGCTTTTATCGATGGTGAAAGCCTACCACGGACAAACCGTTCCGACGGACGGATCGCCCGCGCATGAATTCCGTTATACCGATTCGCCGAAAAAACTGGTGATCGTATCGGGGTGCGCTTACACGGAAACGGACGTCGTTTACGACCCCCTGCTCCGTCAGCTCGACCTGGTATTCGGCAAAAACGCCTACACGCCCGTTCTGCTTTCGCAATTCAAAACGATGGCGGACAACGGCGGACAGCGCACGCAGCGGCAATTGAACCGGATCCGTTCAGCGGGCGAAGAGTTCGGCGCAAACGGCTTTCTTTCGGAAAAGACCCGCCGGGAAGCGGAAAAACCGCCCTTCTCGCGCGAAGTATATAAAACCATTCTCGAAAACGTATGGCAGAAAGAACGGGAAAAAGGCGGCAAAGCCTGATTCCCTTTTTCTTTCCGCACTTAGCCGAGAGAGATTTGAACTCCATCAAGCCTTAAAGCCGTCTTTTTTGCCCGTTGCGGCAAATCTTTGCTTGAAGTACGGCAAGTACGCCTGCGCAAACCTTTACCACAACTGCCTAAAAAATACGGCTTTAAGGTACGAAGTATTTTAACGACGATAAATTCAGGAAAATCGAGGCAAACGAGCGAAGTCATACTTGACCGTATTACAAGCGAGTTTAACAAAGATTTTACGAATTTTGCGCCGTTAAAACTTAATGCGGTTCAAATCTCTCTCGGCTATGCCGGACGATCGCATCCGGCGGACGCAGCATCCTTTGAAAGGAGTTAATTTATCATGATCAGATTATCCGTAGACCTGCTCGGCGCCGACACGCCGGAAGAAGAACTTTTACGCGGCGCGATCGAAGGGCTGAAAAACAACCCCGATCTGTTTTTGTATCTTTGCGGAAACAAGGAAAAAACGGAATCGACGCTTGCGGCATACCCCTCTCTCTCGGGGCGTTACGAAGCGATCGACTGTCCCGTCGCCGTCACCAATTACGACGACCCGATGACCGTTTACACAAACGAAAATGCGTCGATCGTGAAAGCCATGACCCTTGCGAAAAAAGACGCGGGCGGCGTGATCACCTGCGGCGCGACGGGTGCGGTGCTCGTTTCATCCATTATGATCCTCGGAAAATTAAAGGGATTGCGCCCCATTCTCGCCGTCGAACTGAAAAACAAAGGGGGCGATCCCCTGCTTCTGCTGGACTGCGGAGCAAATATCGACAGCCGCCCCGACCTTTTCCTTTCCTTTGCAAAGCTCGGCGACGCCTATATGAAAAGTCTCGGGTATGCTTCTCCGAGAATTTCTCTTCTTTCCAACGGCGCGGAAGAAACCAAAGGTTGCGAAGCGGTAAAGGAAGCCCATAAACTGCTGAAAGCTTCACCCTACCGGTTTCTCGGCAATATCGAGGCGACCCGCGCGTTAAACGGAGAAACGGACGTGATCGTATGCGACGGTTTCCACGGAAACATCGTGCTGAAATGCGTGGAAGGCACGGCGAAAGCGGTGATTTCCGAACTCGAAGAAAAACTCGGAAACATTCCCGAAGCACAGAACGCCTTAAACGAAGTAAAACGCAAATACGACTACAACACGCAGGGCGGCGCCATTCTTCTCGGCGTGAAAAAACTCGTCATGAAAGGTCACGGTTCCGCCACGGGCGAAGCGGTAACGAACATGATCGCCCGCGCTTACGATCTCGTGAAAGGCGGCTTCCCGGGAGATCTTGCGTAACCGGGAAAAATCCCGCTATAAGCCGATTAACGTCATATTTTATTGACCGACACAGAAAAAGCCTGAGGAAAGCGGATCGTCGTTTTCCTCAGGCTTTTGTATTCTGTTCCGGTTTTCACAGTACGGATTTCGCTTTCAGACTTTCCGCAAGACGGCGATACTCTTCCACATCGAGCGTTTCTCCGCGCGTCATCGGATCGATCCCGGCGGCAACAACGGCTGATTCCGCTTCCGCGCGGGAAATCTTAAACGCCTGCATCAGATTGTTCGCAAGCGTTTTTCTGCGGCTCTGAAACGCCGCCCGAACGACGGAGCGGATCAAAGCGCGCGTTTCCGCATCGTATTTGTTGCGGTCGACCGTAATTTTCACCACGGCGGAATCGACGTTCGGCGCGGGATAAAACAGATTCCTGCCGATCCGCATCACCTTTTCGGCACTGCCCGCAGCATTCACGGCAACGGTGATCGCGCCGTATTCGGGAGTGCCCGGCAAAGCGCAGAGACGGTCGGCAACTTCTTCCTGCACCGTTACGGTAACGGAGGTCACCTCTTCCCCTTCCTCCAGAAATTTCATCAGAACGGGGGTCGTGATATAATAAGGCAGATTCGCCACGACGGCATAGCTTCCGCCCGCGATCCGCCCGATCTCTTCGGCGGAAACCTTCATCACGTCGCGGAAAATAATTTCCACGTTCCCGTTTTCCGCAAGCGTTTCTTTCAGAACGGGCTCTAACTTCCTGTCGATCTCGAATCCGATCACACGCTTCGCTTTTTTTGCGATCGCGGCGGTCAGCGTTCCTCCGCCGCAACCGACCTCAACCACGGTATCGTCTCCGCCGATCCCCGCTTTTTCCACGATGGAATCAAGCAGATCCCCGTCCGTCAGAAAGTTCTGTCCGAACTTTTTCTGAAAGGTGAAGTCGTTTTTCTTCAATATCTCTTTCAGGTTCATCAGCTGTCCTCGATCATTTCCCGCACGCGAAGGGTAATGCCCGCTTTTTTCGCGATCGCGCGGCATTTTTCCACTTCCTTCTCGCCGATGCAATCCACAACGGAAAACGTGGTGGCGATCCCCGCCGCCTTGCATTTTTTCGCAAAGTCGATCAGTTCCTCATAGGCGTCCTCGCCGAACACGGGGCGGCAAAGGTCGAAATAACGGTCGCGGTCGGAAGCATTGAGGCTCACGTTTACAAAGTCCACCGCTTTGGCAAGATCGGGCACGATGTTTTCCCCGTTGATCAGATTTCCCTGTCCGTTCGTATCGAGGCGGACGGAATATCCGCGCGCGCGGAGTTCCTTGCCCACTTCATATAAAACGGCAAAGCGGAACGTTGGCTCTCCGAACCCGCAGAAAACGACCTGATCGTAATTTTTATCGGGAACGGCGGCAAGCACTTCTTCCGCGGTCGGCTCTTTCTCGAGCCAGAGTTCGTTTCCGTAATAGCTTGTTTTTCCGTTGCGGACGCAAAATTCGCAATCGTTCGAACAGCGATTGGTCAGGTTGATATAAAGGTTGTTGCCGAGTTCATATGTGATCGTGTCCATCTTGTAACCTCTTGAATAATTTTTTTGCGTTATTCTCCGTTTCCCGTTCGATATCCTCTGTCGTCACCCCGTAAACGGAAGCAAGCTTTTCCGCGATCAACGGAATATTAGCCGGGGTATTCAACGTGCCGCGCAGGGGATGCGGCGCAAGATAAGGGCTGTCGGTCTCCGTCATCACGCGGGATAACGGGATCGAACGGATGATATCGTCCTTTTTCGCGTTTTTGAAAGTGATCACGCCGCCGAAGGTGAAATAAGCGCCGAGTTTCAGATATTCCTTCGCGCTTTCCGCGCTTTCGGCATAACAATGGAGAACAAAACCGTTCCGCAACAGATCTTTATGCTCTTTCAGCGTTCTCATCGTAGCCGCGCTCGCCTCGCGGGAATGGATCACGAAGGGGACTCCCTCTTCCGCGGCAAGTTCCGCCTGACGGACGAAAGCCCTTTCCTGAATTTCCCTCGGATATACGTTCCAGTGAAAATCGTAACCGATCTCTCCCACGCCGATACATTTCGGGTGCGAAAGCATTTCCTTCAGGCGTTTTTCGTTCGTTTTGTCAAGCTCGGCGGCATTGTCGGGATGAATCCCCGCCGTGAAATACATAAACGGAAACTTTTCGGAAAGCATGAGTGCCTTTTCCGAGCTTTTCATATCGTACCCCGCATTCACGACGAGCCCAACGCGGGCACGGATACAGGCTTCCGCGGCCTCGTTCTCTTCTCCTTCGAACTTCGGGTCGTTCAAGTGGGCGTGCAGATCGGAAAACACGTTATCTCACCGTCGCGCCGTCCGGAAGGGACGGATCGTCCGGCGTTACGACGACGACTTTTCCGTCCTTCTCCGCGCAAAGGATCATTCCCTTGCTCTCTACGCCGCACAGTTTCACGGGTTTTAAATTTGCCACCACAACGACTTTTTTCCCGATCAGTTCTTCCGGCTTATAATATTCCGCGATGCCGCTTGCCACCGTTCTCTCTTCGTTGCCGATCTTAAGGGTCAGTTTCAGAAGTTTTCTGGATTTTTCGATTTTTACGCAATCTTTCACGAGGGCGGTTTTCAGGCTGATCTTCATGAAATCTTCGATGCCGATCTCCGCGGGTTTTTCTTCGGCGGGTTCTTCCTTCCGTTCGGGCACGGCGTATTTCGCGGCGATCGCGGCGGCTTTTTCCGCCACTTCCTTTCCGTCGAAACGGGGAAAGAGCACGGGGGCGTCTTCCACAACTTTCGTCCCGTCCGCATAAAGCCCGAACTTGCCCATATCTTCGAAAGGACGAAGACCGGTGTTCAGTTCTCTGCACACTTCCGCAGCCGTATCGGGAATGAACGGCTCCAACAGAGAGGTCGCGATGACGATCGCTTCCGTCAGGTTATACATCACCGTTTTCAGTCTGGGCGCGTCCGCGGGATCTTTCGCTAAGATCCACGGGGTCGTTTCGTCGATATATTTGTTCGCGCGGCGAAGAAGGGTGAACACGCAGTCGATCGCGTCGGAAATACGATCGCCGTCCATGCACTCTTTCATCTTATCGTAAACGGAGCACGCCGTTTCTTTCAGCTCTTCGTCGACGGGAAGATCCAAACCTCCCCGTTCGACCACGCCGCCGAAATATTTGTTGCTCATGGCGATCGTTCTTTTGACAAGGTTGCCGTAAACGTTCGCGAGATCGGCGTTGATCTTTTCGGTCATCATATCCCAGGAGATCAGCCCGTCGTTATCGAACGGCATGGAATCGAGCACGTAATAACGCACGGCGTCCACCCCGTAAACGGAAACGAGATCGTCGGCATACATCACGTTGCCCTTCGATTTACTCATCTTTCCGCCTTCCTGCAAAAGCCACGGATGCCCGAAAATATGCTTCGGCAAAGGAAGCCCGAGAGCCATCAGGAAAACAGGCCAGTAAATGGTATGGAAACGAATGATGTCCTTGCCGATCACGTGAATGTCGGCAGGCCAGTATTTTTTAAAGTTATCGTCGCTTTCGCCGTTCACTTTATACCCGAGCCCCGTAATGTAGTTCGTAAGGGCGTCAAGCCACACGTAAACCACGTGCTTCGGATCGAAATCCACGGGGATCCCCCATCTGAACGACGTTCTCGATACGCAGAGATCCTGAAGCCCCGGGCGAAGGAAATTGTTCATCATTTCGTTCAGTCTGGATTTCGGTGCGATCATGCCGGGGTGTTCGTTTAAATAGTCGATCAGCCGGGGCGCGTACTTGCTCATTTTAAAGAAATACGCTTCTTCCTTTGCCTTTTCGACCGGTCTGCCGCAATCGGGGCATTTCCCGTCTTTCAACTGGCTTTCCGTCCAGAAAGATTCGCACGGGGTGCAATACCACCCTTCATACGCCCCTTTGTAAATATCGCCCTGCTCGTAAAATTTTTTGAAGATCGCCGCGACCTGCTCTTCGTGATCCCGGTCGGTCGTGCGGATAAACTTATCGTAAGAAACGTTCATCAGATCCCAGATCGCCCGGATCTCCGACGAAACTTCGTCCACATACTGTTTGGGCGTTTTGCCTGCTTTTTCCGCTTTTTCTTCTATTTTCTGCCCGTGTTCGTCCGTTCCCGTCTGGAAGAAGACGTCATAGCCCTGTCTTCTGCGGAAACGCGCGATCGAATCGGCAAGAACGGCTTCGTACGTGTTGCCGATATGCGGTTTTGCGGACGTATAGGCGATCGCCGTTGTAATATAATATTTCTGCTTCATAAAATACCGCCTCCCGAAAGAAACGGACCCGCCTTCCGCGGTATCCGGTCTTTTATTCTGCGTTCAGGCTTCGCATTCGCTGTCGCTGAGCCTGAATTTGCTTTTCCGATACCGCCGTCATAGCAGATACCGGACAGCCGGCAATAAGATTCTCTTCGTCCGGCTGACTTATATTATACATGAAATTCCCGAAAAAGTAAAACATAAAAGGGCGAATCTTCACATAAGTTGTAACATGAACGTAATTTTCACTTTGGTTTTCCTCTTTTCGGTCGGCGCGTTTCTCTTTTCCGATCCGAACGGCGCCCTTTCCGCCATGACGAAAGGGGGAGAAAAGGCGGTCGCCCTT
The DNA here is from genome assembly GCA_902495325.1 of uncultured Acidiphilium sp. Classification (GTDB taxonomy): domain Bacteria; phylum Bacillota; class Clostridia; order Christensenellales; family Borkfalkiaceae; genus UBA10281. The sequence continues at coordinate 18,477 of CABUWK010000024.1, read as the reverse complement.
TCCCTTTCTCTCCTGTCCGTTTATTGCGTGTGGATGGGGATCACGGAGATCGCGGACAAGTCTGGACTGACGGCGAAACTCTCTTCTCTTCTGAAAAAGCCGATCTCCTTTCTCTTTCCCCTTGCGGACGAAGAGACGCGGAAACACATTTCCGTCAACCTCGGCGCAAACCTGCTCGGCATGGGCGGCGTGGCGACGCCCGCCGGCATCTCCGCCACGACCCTGATGGCAAACCGCGGCGACGACGAAGGGATCGCCACCCTGTTCGTGCTCGCTTCCACCAGCATTCAGATCCTGCCCGCCACCGTCATCGGGCTGAGGGAACGCGCCGGTTCTGTTTCCCCGGCGGACATTTTTCTGCCCACCCTTCTCGCCACGGTCGTGTCCACGGGCACGGGGCTTATCCTGTGCCGTCTCACGAGAAGGAAAAAGGAATATTCCCCGCGGAAAAAAGCGGGCGCATACCGAAAAAAAGGGGGGATCGCAAATTGAAAGTCATCCCCTTTCTCGTCCCCGCGATCTTTCTTTTCGTGCTCGTTTTCGCCGCGTGTAAAAAGGTGAAACCCTTCGACGCCTTTGCCGAGGGCGCGGGAAAAGCCCTGTCTCTCATCGCAACTTTATTTCCCTATCTGTGCGCCGTGTTCGTACTGACGGAACTTTTTTCCCGCAGCGGACTTTCCGACCGGGTGATCGGATCTCTTTCCCCTGCCCTTTCCCTTTTCGGCATTCCCGGAGAAATCACGGGGCTCGTTCTGTTAAAGCCCTTTTCGGGAAGCGGAAGTCTTGCCCTGCTGACCGAAATTTATAAGACCTGCGGCGCCGATTCTTACGCAGCCCGATGCGCGTCCGCCGTTTTCGGATCTTCGGAAACGATCTTTTATCTTTCCGCCGTTTATTTTTCGGGCGTGAAGAATAAAAAAAGATCGCCGCGACCGATCGTGATCTCGCTCGCGGCGACCTTCGTTTCCACCGTATTCGCCTGTTTTTTATGCCGATTTTTATGATCTTCTTCCCTGCGGTTCCGGGAAGCGATCGTCAGTCGTCGTCGATATCGAGGTGCTCCAGGATATGCCCTTTCGCATCCGGTTTCGAATCGCCGTGGCGAACGAACGCCATGGTAAGGATCGCCAGCCCCGCAAAAAACGCCGCGTAATAGAACAGCGGTTTCATGCTGCCGACCGCGTCCATGAGAAGCCCGGACAAAATGGGGGTCGCGATCTGCGCCGCCATGCTCGCGGTATAATAATACCCCGTGAATTTTCCGACGTTTCCGCCGCTCGCGAGCTCCACCACCATCGGGAAGGAATTCACGTTGATCGTTGCCCAACCGATCCCCGCCGCGGCGAAAAGAAGGTTGAGAAGAAGCCCGGAAGAAGCGGAGGTGATGAAAGTTGCCCCGATAAACGCGGCGGTAAGAAGAACCACGCCCGCAAGGATGCTCTTTTTTCTGCCGATCTTTCTGGCAAGCAGTCCGACGGGGATATACGAAACGATCGCCGCCGCCTGCGCGATGAGAAGGGTCGCGTTGTAATCTTTGTGCAGAACGTTCGTCGCATAGAGAGAGTATTTCGAAGTGACCGCGTTATAACCGATATACCACAGCGCGACGGAAAGAAGAATGAGGATAAGGCTTCTCTTTTCCGACTTCCCAAGTTTACGCGTCGCAGTCTCGTCCGCCTCTTCGCGGGTCTCGATTCCTTCGCGCACCGATTCTTCCTCCGTTTCTTTCACCCACTTCGGTTCGCAGACTTTCAGAACGAAGAATAAAAGCCCCGCGACCATCAGCAGACAAACCGCGCCGATAAACCCGGTGTAACTCATCAGCTGATTGAACGTTTTCCCCGTTTTGAACACCATGCCGAGCACGAGAACGAGCATACCGCCCGCCGTACCCATCAGATTGATGACGGCGTTCGCCTGAGACCGCAACGGTTTCACCGTCACGTCCGGCATCAACGCCACCGCGGGCGACCGGAAGGAAGCCATCGCGAAAAGGGTCAGAAGAAGAAGCCCGCCGAAACAGATAAACGCACCCGGCTCGGATTTCGTTTTGTTCCAGGCGTACGCGCTTCTCGCCGGCGTTACGAGACTCGTATAGGCGTTGGAGAGATCCGTTGCGGCGACAGCCGTTTTCACCTGATCCCCCTTTTCGTTTTCCCTGAGATAAAAGGGAGAACCGTTTTCGTAGATCACGGCAAAATAGGTGCCGTTTATGTATGCATACGCCGTTTCCTTTGCGGAATGATCCTCAAAATATTCTTTGTTTATCGACTTATACCACGACTTGACCGTAAGTTGTTCCCCTTCGGAAAGCTCGTCGTAATTCTTGTTGTAAACGATTTGCGAAGCGTAATCTTTTACGGAATATTTCTCGGGAACGCCCCGGTTGTAGATCGAACTGTATTCGGCGTTCGCGATCTCCGCGTTCTGATCGAACAGTTCTTCGTAAAAGGTAACGGAATCGGCGTCGCCGATCTTCGCAAGCTGCGCGTTATCCGCAAACGTAAGACCGAAAAAGGTGCAGACGGCAACCACCGTCCCGATCACGATGTAAGGGGTCCTTCTGCCGAATTTCGATTTCGTCTTGTCCGAAAGCGCGCCGAAAAGAGGGAGAAGAAAGAGGGCGAGCACGTTGTCGAGAGACATCACGATGCCGGACAGCGTCTGATTGAGCCCGAATTTGTTCACGAGCATCATGGGAACGATGCTGTCGTACGCCTGCCAGAACGCGCAGATCAGAAAAAAGGCGAACCCGACGAATATCGTCTTTTTGTAGTTCAGTTTCATGGTATTTCTCCTTTGCGGGATGCCGTCCGGGATAAAAATTTCCCCGCTCCGGCACAAAAAGAACGGCTCTCTTCCGAAGGCTTTTCCGCCGCGACGGTCGGAAACGAACCCGATCCCGATCGCCGCACGGCACAGTCTCCGGCATGCGAGCCGTTTTATTTTATTTCTGAGGAATGTACAGAAGGCGCTGGCAATTATCGCATTCGATCAGTTCGCCTTTCTTCGCGGCGTTGAATGCAGCCATGGAAAGCTCCGTTCCGCAGCGGGAACAGTGGGCTTCTTTCCCGACGGCGCGCACCGGATACACGATCGGAAAAACTTTGTCCTTTCGTTTGTTTTTATATTTTTCCAAAGCGGCTTTGTCGATCGTTTTCTCAAGCGCGGCAAGCTCTTTTTTCACCTCGGTCATCTCCGCCTCGCGGGAAGATTTCAAAGCGTTGTATTTCGGCAGATATTCCGCATACTGCTTTTTCGCTTCCGCCGTTTTGTTTCTTAACGAAGAAAACTCCTTTAAAACCCCCGAAATATCGCGGGAAAGATTTTCGATCTGCCCGGCAAGAGACGCGATCTCGTCTCCGAGTTCGCCCGCCTTTTTGCGGATATACCCGAGTTCGTCGGAATCCTCGCAGGTTTCCACCACGTTCTCGTATTCCGATTCCGCGTCCTTAAGCTGTTCGTAAAGCTTTTTCAGCGTCGAAAATTTCACCGTGAGATCTTCCGCGCGCTGATCGAGCTTCGCGATGTTGTCGTTCACGCTCTTTAAAAACGCCTGCGCGGAGACCGCTTTCTTTCTCTCGTCGCTCCCCGATATCGCGACTTCGATCTCTCTGAGTTTGCTGTCGATCTCCTGATACTTCAATAAATTTTCAATCATATTTTACTCCTTTTCCCGATCGCGACGCCCTCTTTTAAAGATAGGTTTCGTCTTCGAAAAAGTATATTTTTATAGTTTGCAGACGGTCGCGGAAAGTTTCCGCAATCCTCTTCATGCCGTAATTCTCCGTGGCGTAATGGGTACACGACAGAACGCCGAGCCCCTCTTCCAGAGCTGCCGTTAGAACATGGTGGGAAATATCCGCCGAAACGACGGCGTCCGCCCCGTTTTCCAGGGCAAACGATATTGCCGCGGGATCGAGCCCCGCGCCGCAAAAGGTGGCAACTTTATGAATAATTGCGTGTTTATCGCCATATAGCCACACTTTCTTCGTGTTGAAATTATTTTCGTAACGTTTTTTCAAAGCCTCGAAAGAAACGTCCGGCAAGTCAAACAGTCTGCCGTACCCTACGTTTTCCCCTAAAACTTCCGCTATTTTCTGCTCTGTCGCTCCTAAGCCCTCTGCCAGATAGTAATCGATCCCGTAACGCGCGGCGTCGAAATTCAGGTGCATGGATATCACGCCGACGCCGTTTCTCGCACAGGTAAGCAAGGGATCTCCCTCTTTTAAAGAATAAATCGGATGATAGATCGCGGGGTGATGGGTCACGATCGCGTCGCATCCGAGTTCTTTCGCCTTCGCCGCGCTCGCGCGGGAGAGATCGAGGGTAAACAGAACGCTTTTCACTTCCCGGTCGGTCGAGAGGATCACGCCGCTGTTGTCGTGCAAGCCGTCTCTTTCGCATAGCTCTTTCGAAAGAGAAAGAGGGGCGTAATCGCAAAGCAGGTAAAACAAATCGTTGAATTTCATGCGATCACCTCTTTGTATTTTCTGATCGTTTTTTTTGTTTTTTCTTTTTCTTCTTCGCTCATTTTCGGAAGAGCCTCCGTCAAAACGGCAATCTTTCCTTCGATCATCCTTACGAAATCTTCGCCGCGACGAAGAAGATTATCCCTTCCGAAACGAAGTTCGTCTTCGGAATAGCTGCAGGTTCCCCTCTCCGCTTTTATGAGGTCATAAAACTTGCCGTCGGCAAAAGTATAGTCGATAATCGGCTTATAGCCATGCTTTATCAGGTAAGCCCTCACCTTCTCAGCATTCTTCATCGGTTGCAAGACCAGTTTTTCGGGTGAAAAAGGCGCAGCGGATAAAATGGAGATCATCTCCTCCCCGCCCATGCCGGCGATCAGAACTTCATCCGCAAAGGGAACGCCCTTTAGCCCGTTCGTAACGAGCGCGCGGTATCTGCCCGCAAATTCGCCTTTTAAAAGATCGTCCGCCTTCTTCAGGCTTTCGGCGGAAAGGTCGGTAAGATAGGCGAAACGGCACTTTCCCCTTTTCAGCATTTCCCTCGAACAATACCCGTGGTCGCACCCGACGTCCGCAAAAACGTCCGTTTCGTCGAGCGCGGAGACGATGGTTTCGAGTCGTCCGGATAAAACCATTATTCGATGAAATCTTTCAGCCGTTTGGAACGGGACGGATGGCGCAGTTTACGCAATGCTTTCGCCTCAATCTGACGGATACGCTCTCTCGTGACGTTGAACTCTTTTCCCACTTCTTCGAGCGTTCTCGGTCTGCCGTCGTCGATGCCGTAACGAAGGCGCAGGACCTTTTCCTCACGCGGGGTAAGGGTGTCAAGCACGCCGATCAGCTGTTCGCGAAGCATCGAGAATGCCACAACGTCCGTCGGAGCGGTTGCCTGTTCGTCCTCGATAAAATCTCCGAGGTGGCTGTCCTCTTCCTCGCCGATCGGCGTTTCGAGGGACACGGGATCCTGAGCGATCTTCTGGATCTCCATCACGCGGGATTCGGAAATACCCATTTCCTTCGCGATCTCTTCCGGGGTCGGCTCGCGCCCGAGCTCCTGCAACAGAAGACGGGAAACGCGTACCTGCTTGTTGATCGTTTCCACCATGTGTACGGGAATACGGATCGTTCTCGCCTGATCCGCGATCGCTCTCGTGATCGCCTGGCGGATCCACCACGTAGCGTAGGTGGAGAATTTGAATCCTTTCTGATAGTCGAATTTTTCCACCGCTTTCATCAGCCCGAGGTTTCCCTCCTGGATCAGGTCGAGAAACTGCATTCCTCTGCCCACGTAGCGTTTCGCGATGGATACGACAAGACGAAGGTTTGCTTCGGAAAGACGTTGTTTCGATTCCTCGTCGCCGTCCATCATCTTGCGGGCGAGTTCGATCTCGTCGTCCGCGGACAGAAGCGGCACTTTACCGATGTCTTTCAGATACATCTTTACGGGGTCGTCCATGCTGATTTCTTTCAGCAACTGTTCGTAAAGATCTTTATCCTTCGCGTAATCGTCGATGATCTGGATGTGGGCGTCTTCGATCGCCTTGTACACCTCGTCGATCTGATTGGCGTCCGCGGAAATGCGTTCCAGACGATCGCAGAGCGCGTCCGAACCGATCTGCCCTTTCCCCTTATAATCGTTGACGATTTGCTGAATAGCGACTTGTAACTGTTCTTCGGTAATAGCCATATACCGTGTTTCTCCTCCGTTTTATAATGCGAAACGCTTTTTGTCGAGCTCCGCGATCTTTCTGAAAATTTCTTTCCTTTTTTCCGTGTCCGTTTCCGAGCGGCACAGATCTTTCAATGCCTCGATCTGCTGTTCGATCGAGTGTTTTTCAAGCATTCCCACACAGTCGGTAAAATACTTTTGCTCTGTCTCATTGCCGAAAATGCTGTCTCCCGCCGTTAAAACGGCGTTATATTCCGCAAGTTCCCCTTCCGTAAACTGTCCGGAAAGGCTTGACGGGAAAATCTCCTTCCCCTCGTCGCGATATTCCTGCACAAGGTCGGAAAGTCTTGCCTGCACGGGATCGGTAAACGCGAAGCGGTAAAGCTCGAGATCTTTCGCATAGGGCTTGTTGAAGATACAGGCGCACAACACGAACCGCGCCGCGGCGGAAAGCCCGTCTTCTTTTACGGCGATCTTCTCTTCTTCTTTCTGCGGCATCGGCTTTTCTTTCGGATCGCCGAGAAGGGAGAGATCCCGCCGCAACGATTCGTAAGTGGTGGAAGTATCTTTTCCGAGTTTGCGCAAAAGTTCTTCTTTTTCGCTCTCCATTCTGCATTCGCCGATGATCTTCAACGCTTCCGCAATATATTTTCTCTTTTGGGAAAGATCGGAAATATCGTATGCTTTTTTTGCGTTTTCCATTTTGAAATCGACGAGAGGAATACTTTCGTCAAGGCATTTCCGATACCCTTCCGCGCCAGATCTGCGGATCACGTCGTCCGGATCGAGCCCGTCCGGAAGCCTGACAACTTTCACTTCCAACCCCTCGTTTTTCAGGATATCCAGCCCGCGCACCGTCGCGTGCTGTCCGGCGGCGTCCCCGTCGTAACAGATGAGAACCACGTCGGTATACCGCTTGAGCATGCGCGCCTGTTCGATCGTAAGCGAGGTTCCCATGGAAGCCACCACGTTTTTGAACCCCGCGCCGTACACGGAGATCACGTCCATATAACCTTCCACCATAATGACGTTCGCAAGCCCGTGCGCGTTTTTTTCTTTTTTTAAATTGTTGATATTGAAAAGGGTCCTGTTTTTGATAAACAGTTCCGTTTCCTGCGTGTTTTTATATTTCGCAAACTGAGGCTTTGCCTCAAGAACCCTTCCGCCGAAAGCGATCACGTTGCCGAGATTATCGATAATGGGAATGATCAGTCTTCCGAATTGCGCGTCGAAAAGATAGGTTTTCCCCGCCTCGTTCGTCCTTTGCTGACATACGCCCGATCGCAGCATTTCCTCATCCGTAAACCCCTTTTCTCTCAGGTGATTCACAAGGGAAAAACGATCGAGAGAAGCCCCGAGCCCGAAAGCGGTGACGGTACACTTGTCCATTCCCCTTTTCCGGAGATAAGCGCGGTGTTCCGCCGCTCCCTCTTTCGCAAGATTATGCACGTAGAAATACGCGGTCGTCCGCATAAGAGCAAGCAGCCTGTCCCGTTTGCTGCGCGCGGCGGCGATCTCTTTATAATCCCGGTTATCGTCCGGCATCGGCATGCCGCACTGTTCGGCAAGAAATCTCACCGCCCCGACGTAATCGAGGTTTTCCATCGTGCGGACAAAGGTGATGACGTCTCCCCCTCTTCCGCAACCGAAACATTTGAAAAACTGCCCGTCTTCGTTTACCGTGAACGAAGGCGTTTTCTCGGAATGTCCGGGCAAAGGACAGCACGCCCAATGGCTTTTCCCTTTCTTTTTCAGCGTGCAATATCTGCCCACGATATCGACGATGTTATTCTTTTGTTTCAGCTCTTCTATGAACTTTTCGTCAATCGCCATAGGCATTTCCCTCCCGTGATTTTTCCGGTAAAATTTACCTCAGTAAAAAGTTTTTCGGCACGTAGATCTCCTCGAAGGTATAAACCGCATAACGGTCCGTCATGCCGGATATGTAGTCGGACACGACGGTATCAACGTCGAACCGATCGAAGAGAGAACGGTAAAAGTCGGGCAATAAGTCGATCTTCGACTTATAATGCTCATACATTACCGAGATCATTTCGTTTGCTCGCGCTTCTTCTTTCTGCGCCGCAAGATCGTTATAAACGCGGTCGAACATGAATTTCCGCAGGTTTTCGGTCGCCTCGCGGAACTCGTTTTCCATACGCACGTCGTTCTTTCCGTCGCTTTCCCGCCATACGGAAAGGATCATGTTGTTGATCCTCTCTTTGTTTGTTTTACCGAGCAACCGCACCTCCTCCCGCGGGAGATCGTCTTCCGAAAAAATACCCGCGCGGATCGCGTCGTCGATATCGTGATTTAAATAAGAGATCCTGTCCGACAGAGAAACGACTTTCCCTTCCAGCGTGTGTGGATGTCCCGTTTTCTTATGTTCCAGAATACCGTCACGCACTTCGTAGGTAAGGTTCAGCCCCGCCCCGTCGTTTTCAAGAACATCCGCAACGCGAAGAGATTGTTCGTTATGGCGGAATCCTTTCGGATTCAGTCTGTTCAGAACCCGTTCTCCCGTATGTCCGAACGGCGTGTGTCCGAGATCGTGCCCGAGCGCGATCGCTTCGGCAAGATCTTCGTTCAGATTCAGCGCGCGGCACAAAGATCTTGCGATCTGCGCCACGTCGAGCGTGTGCGTAAGGCGGGTCATATAATGATCGCCTTCCGGCGAAAAGAAAACCTGCGTTTTGTTTTTCAGCCGACGAAATGCCTTGGAATAAATGATGCGGTCGCGGTCACGCTGGTAATCGGTACGCATCGGGCAAGGCTCTTCCGCCCGCGCTCTCCCTTTCGTTTCGTCCGAGAACGCGGCGTAGGGAGAAAAAAATTCCCTCTCTTTCCGATAGGTGGTCTCTTTCATTCCGCTTTTACCCCTTTTCTTATATTATTCCACACATAAACGTAAAAATCCTGCCCGGATCTCATAATTTTTTAATTTTTTTGCGAAGTACCGGATCGGGGTCAGATCACGAATCCGCCGGAAACGTTGAGCGTTTCCCCCGTGATATATCCGCCGCTTTCGGCGAGAAAGAAAACGGCTTCCGCGATCTCTTCCGCTTGTCCCGCTCTGCCGAGGGGGATCTCCTCTTCGAGGCTTTTTCTCTCTTCACTGCTCATCCATCCGTTCATCGGCGTGTCGATATAACCGGGCGCAACGCAGTTCACGCGGACGCCGCAGGAAGAGACCTCCTTCGCCGTAGCCTTTGTAAGCCCGATCACGGCGGCTTTCGCCGCAGAATAAAGAGCCTCGCACGAACCGCCGCAAAGACCCCACATCGAAGAGACGTTGATCACGCTGCCGCCCCTTTCCATCATATGCGGCACGGCGTGCTTCATGGCAAAATACACCCCTTTCACGTCGACGGAAAAAACGCGGTCGAACTCCTCTTCCGTCGTATCGAGAAATGTTTTTACGGGCAAGGCGATCCCCGCGTTGTTCACAAGCGAGGAGATCCCGCCCGCCGCGCGGCAAAATTCTTCAATCCCCGCCTTCGTTTCCCCTTCGCGGGAAACGTCGAAACAAAGGGCAACGCCGCCGAGTTCCTTCGCCAGTTTTTCCGCCTTTTCCTTTTTTGCGCGGCAATGCACGCCGACAAAATAACCGCCCGCAGCAAACCGCCGGCAGATCGCTTCTCCGATCGCACCCGTTCCCCCCGTGACCAGCACGCTTTTTTTCATATTTCCTCTCCTTTCCGGAACGCCCCGCAAGAAAACGCCCGTTTCTTCCTTCTCCGAAAGAAAACGAGGCAAAGCGATCGCCTTGCCCCGTAACTTGCCGTAAATAAAGAGAAAAGAAAATTATTTCTTCACTCTTTCCATGTATTCGCCCGTGCGCGTATCGATACGAATGGTTTCCCCTTCGTTCACGAACATGGGAACTTGAATCTCCACGCCCGTTTCGAGCTTCGCTTTCTTCGTGGCATTGGTAGCGGTATTGCCCGCAACGCCCGGTTCCGCTTCGGTCACGAGAAGTTCCACGAAGTTTTCGCAATCGACGGAGAAAGCCTTTCCTTTATAGAATTTAACGGTGACGGGATCGTTTTCCTTGATCCATTTCAAAGCCTCTTCCACCTGTCCGTAGTTAAGCGGTTCCATATTGTACTCTTCGTCCATGAAGTAGTAGAGCTCGCCGTCGTTATAGGAATAAGTCATCTTCTTCGTTTCGATCACTGCGTTCTCGAACTTTTCGGTGGGGTTGAACGTGATCTGAAGGACCTTTCCGTCGACAACGTTTTTCAACGTGGTTCTGACGAAAGCCGCGCCCTTACCGGGTTTTACGTGAAGAAAGTCGACGACCGTCCACACTTTCCCATCGTATTCGATCGTTACGCCTTTTCTCAAATCGCCTGCTAATACCATAAAAATCTCCTTGTTTTCAGCCTTTTCGGACTAATTGTTTATTGAAATAATTTTTGTTTTTTAATGCTTGTCCCGTCGAGAACGATAAGAGATTTATCGTCCTTCATGAAAGTGTGATACTTTCCGCCGGAAAGATAACAGCTGTCCTCGATGCGGATGCCGAACTTTCCGTTTACGTACACGCCCGGTTCGTTCGAGAAAACCATATCGTCTTCGAGCGTCCACTCGCTTTTCGGCGAAAGCGTGGGAAACTCGTGAATGTTCACGCCGATCCCGTGCCCTAAAGAATGGGTGAAGTATTTGCCGTATCCGAGGGATTCGAGAACGTCTCTCGCGATCTTGTCGGCTTCCTTACCCGTAATGCCCGCACGGATCCCTTCCGCCGCCTTTAAATGCGCCGTGAGAACGGCAAGATAAGCGTGCAGGAACTTCTCGTCCGGTTTTCCGAAGAACATCGTTCTCGTCATATCCGAACAATACCCTTTGTACAGACAACCGAAATCCATGAGAACGCATTCGTTCTCCTTCAGTTTCGTATCGCCCGTTTCGTGATGGGGAACGGCTGCGTTTTTACCGAAGGCGACGATCGTATCGAACGACGTGCCCGACGCGCCGTATTTTTTGAAGTTATATTCCAGCTTGTTGGCGAGCTCGCGCTCGGTCATACCGAGGCGTATCTCGGGAAGAACGGCTTTCCACGCCTTTTCGGCGATCTCGCAAGCCTTTTTCAGATATCCGAGTTCTTCTTCCGTTTTTACCGACATTTCGCGGCGGATCTCTTCGGACGCGTCCGTATAGGAAAAACCGAGTTTTTCCAGCGCGGCATACTCCGAAAGGGTCGTTTTCGTAAAGTCGATCGCGATCGTCTTCACGCCGTTTTCTTTCGCATACGAAACCAAAGCCGAATAATCGGAACCGAGGATCACTTCGATCCCTTTCGGCAAAAGAGCCTTCTTCGCCGCCTCGACGTATCTGCCGTCGACGACGAAAATTTTTTCTTTTTTCGTCAGAATAACGTATCCCGCCGTGCTGTGGAAACCGAGGTAATAAAGCCTCTCTTTCTCGTCGGTCACGAGCGCGATATCATACGTATCGAATTTCATAAAAAGCCTCTTTCCGCAGGATTAGCCGAAGAATCCAAAACTCTCGGTTACCATCCGGAATCTTTTTTTATCATACCATATTCTTCCCCCGTCCGTCAATCGTTTGGGAAAAGTTTTCGTTTTTCTTTTGCTTTTTCTCTGATTTTTCTCTCAATTCCCCGCGGGAACGTCCTCATTTCCCTCGTTTTCTCCCTTTCCGGGGTCTTCTGCCGGGGATTCTTCGTCTGTGTTCGCCTCCCCGTTTTCCGCACTCTGCGATTCCTTCGGTTTCAGTTCGTCGTGTCCGCGCTTCGTCTCTTCCTCGAACGCAGACCCGTAAACTTTATACGCTCCCCCGATTTTCGACACGTGCGCGAAATTGAGCTTTTCAAGCTCTTTGCGATAGGCTTCCGCGCGGGCGAGCCGCTTCGGTTTCAGCACGAAAAACCAGACGATCATCCACACGCAGTAAACGCCGAATACCGCGCTCCATATGGCGAAACGGACGGGACTGTACTCGCTTTCCGTGCCGCGTGACAGAACGAACATCACTACGACCAGCACATAAACAACCGCCAGGATCACGAAACTGATCATGGAAGACACGCCGATCGCGTGTGTGGTCTCTTTCAGTTTGGGGATCTGCGTCGCATAAAAGTTGCGCTCGCCGAGCTTGGTTTTGTTTCTCGTTTCCTTGGACGTCGCTTTTTTCACGTCCTTGAACTGATCTCTTATCATTCGTTTTTCTCCTTGGCGAAAATCCGGGCAAGAAACTGTCCCGTATAACTCTCTTTGACCCCGGCGACTTCTTCCGGCGTTCCGCACGCGACAAGCGTGCCGCCTTTATCTCCGCCTTCCGGTCCCAGATCGACGACGTAATCGGCAACTTTCACCACGTCGAGATTATGTTCGATCACGACGACGGTGTTGCCGGAATCTCTCAGCTTGTCCAGAATACCGATCAGCTTGTCCACGTCGTAACTGTGAAGACCCGTCGTGGGTTCGTCGAGGATATAAAGCGTTCTTCCCGTCGACCTCTTGGAAAGTTCGGTCGCGAGTTTCACCCTCTGCGCCTCGCCGCCCGATAACGTAGTGGAAGACTGACCGAGTTTAATATACCCGAGCCCCACTTCCTGCAAGGTCTTTACCTTATTGTATGCTCTCGGAATGTTCTGAAAGAATTCCACGCCTTCGTCCACCGTCATATCCAGAACGTCGGCAATAGACTTTCCTTTGTATTTCACTTCGAGGGTCTCGTGATTGTATCTCTTGCCCTTGCACACCTCGCAGGGAACGAACACGTCCGGCAGAAAGTGCATTTCGATCTTGATGATGCCGTCGCCCGAACAGCGTTCGCATCTGCCGCCCGAAACGTTGAAAGAAAATCTGCCCGCCTTATATCCTCTCTCGCGGGCGTCCGGTGAAGTGGCGAAGATCTCGCGGATGATCGTAAAAAGCCCCGTATAAGTCGCCGGATTGCTCCTCGGCGTCCTGCCGATGGGAGACTGATCGATCGCGATCACGTTGTCGAAATATTCCGTTCCCGCGATCTCGTCGTAATCGCCGGTGCGCATTTTCGCGTTGTTGAGCTTATTCGACATCACGGGGAGAAGGACTTCGTTCACGAGAGAACTCTTGCCGCTTCCGGATACCCCCGTGACCGCGGTGAACAACCCGACGGGGAAAGACACGTCAAGATTTTTCAGATTGTTCTGTCTCGCCCCTTTCACGGTGAGCCACCTGCCGTCCGGCACCTTGCGCGACGCGGGAATATAAATTTTCCGCCTGCCCGAAAGGTAATCGCCCGTGATCGAACGGGGACAGGCGCAGATATCTTCCAGCGTGCCCGCCGCGACGACTTCTCCGCCGTGCACACCCGCCTTCGGTCCGATGTCCACGATATAATCCGCCGCGCGCATCGTATCCTCGTCGTGTTCGACCACGATGAGGGTATTGCCGAGGTCGCGCAGTCTTTCCAGCGTTCTGATCAGTTTCTCGTTGTCTCTCTGATGAAGCCCGATACTCGGTTCGTCGAGGATGTACAAAACCCCCGTGAGCCCGCTGCCGATCTGCGTCGCGAGGCGGATTCTCTGCGCTTCCCCGCCCGAAAGCGTTCCGGCGCTGCGGGAGAGGGTCAGATAGTCGAGCCCGACGTCTTTCAGGAAGTTCAACCTCGCGCAAATTTCTTTGATAATCGACTTACCGATCAGCTTCTGCGTTTCCGTAAGCGAAAGCCCGTTGATGAAATCGAGTGCTTTCCCGACGGAAAGATCGCACAGATCGGCGATGTTTTTTCCGCCGACCGTAACGGCGAGCGCTTCTTTTTTCAGCCGTTTTCCGTGGCAGCAGGTACAGGGAGAAGACACCATGTATTTCTCGATCTCGCTCTTGGTGTAATCGCTCGTCGTTTCGCGGTAACGCCGTTCGAGGTTCGGAATCACCCCTTCGTAAGCGGAATAATAATTTCCGCTGAAGGTGCGCGTACTGTAACTCATATGCACCTTTTCTCCCCGCGTACCGTACAGAAGAAGGTCGAGCACTTCGGGGGAAAGATCCTTCACGGGGACGTCGAGACTGAACCCGTATTGTTTCGACAGGGAATTGAAATACATTTCCGCCATCTTGCCGTTATCGAGGTTCCACCCCGTTACGGTGAGCGCGCCCTGGCGGAGCGTGCGGTTGGGGTCGCCGATCACGAGTTTCGGATCGATCTTCGTGGTATAGCCGAGCCCGTTGCACTCGGGACAAGCCCCGTACGGATTGTTGAAGGAAAAGAGCCGAGGTTCGATCTCCTCGACGGAAATGCCGCAGTCCGGACAACTGTAATTGGTGGAATACAGCGTATCCTTTCCCTCGCAGGAGATCACGACAAGCCCTTCCGCCAGTTTCAACGCCGTTTCGAGGCTGTCCGTCAGTCTTTTTCTCATGCCGTCTTTCACGACGAGACGGTCGACGACGACGGAAATCGTATGCTTGACGTTCTTCTCCAGCTTGATCTCTTCGGAAAGATCGTATACGGAACCGTCGATCATCACGCGGGCATATCCGCTTTTCCGATAGCCTTCGAGCTGTTTGGTATATTCCCCTTTTCTTCCCCGCACGACGGGTGCGTTGACGAGAATTTTACTTCCCTCCGGCATCGCAAGCACCTGCTCCGCGATCTGATCGACCGTTATTTTTTCGATCACTCTGCCGCATTTCGGACAGTGCGGCGTGCCCACGCGGGCATACAGCAAACGAAGATAATCGTAGATCTCCGTCACCGTTCCCACCGTGGAGCGAGGGTTGTTCGACGTGGTTTTCTGATCGATGGAAATGGCGGGCGAAAGCCCTTCGATGCTCTCCACGTCCGGTTTTTCCATCTGCCCGAGGAACATTCTCGCATAACTCGAAAGACTTTCCATATACTTTCTCTGCCCTTCGGCAAAAATGGTATCGAAAGCGAGCGTCGACTTTCCGCTTCCCGAAAGCCCCGTAAACACCACGAGCTTGTCTCTCGGGATGGTGAGATCCACGTTTTTCAGGTTATTTTCTTTTGCACCTTTGATTTTAATGTAGTTTATCATTGCAGTTCTTCTTTTATGTAAATCGTCTGTTTCGGACCGTCGTCATTTAAAAGACAACCCTTACGGTATTTGAAAATCAACAGGATCATATCGTACAGATCGCCGCAGCAACCGCCGGCATGCTCGGCAAAAAGCAGTTTGAAAACCAGTCCGACGATTCCGTTCCCCGCGACGGCAATGCCGATGACAAACAGCACGGAAAACAGACAAAAGGGAGCCGATAAGGCGATTAACGCGATATTTTTACCGATATAAAGCTGCGGAACGCCACAGTATGCCGCGCTCCAGGTAATGCCGAACGTCAGCTTTTCATGCGTCAGCAATTTATATGCCGCGCCGTGCGTAAGCTCATGCAGAACGACATACACAAGACTTGCGACGCAAAAAACAACGAGCGGAAGAAGAGAGAGCGTAACATTTGAGGAGAAAACCCCGCCGGAATCGTCGGATCGGAAAAAGTCGACGATCGTGAATCTTCCCGCCGAGATAAAATCCGTTATCATGTAAACCGCACCCATCACAGCGAGAGCGACGATATTCATGATTACGCCGAACTTCGCGGATTTCGCGTCGATCGTTTTATCGGGTTTGTAGCCGGCGGGAAGTTCTCTGTAAAATTCTTTTTTCATCTGCCCGTTCTCATCTTTTGTTTCAGTTTCGCGATGGTATCGCGGATCTCGATACACTTTTCGAAATCGAGATTTGCGGAAGCCACTTTCATCAAGGCTTTCAGCTTTTCGATCTCCTCGGGAATATCTCCCGCCTTGATCTCTTTCGTCCTGTCCGCCTTTTTGCTGATTTCGAGCGTGTTCACGATCTTCTTCACGATCGTTTTCGGCACGATGCCGTGTTCTTCGTTATATTTCTGCTGGATCGCCCTTCTTCTCGAAGTTTCGTCCATAGCGCGCTTCATGCTGTCCGTCACGGCGTCCGCATACATGATCACCCTGCCCTCGGCATTCCGCGCCGTTCTTCCGATTGTCTGGATCAGCGCGGTATCGCTTCTTAAAAAGCCTTCCTTATCGGCGTCGAGAATGGCAACGAGTTTCACTTCGGGAAGGTCGAGCCCTTCGCGGAGAAGGTTGATCCCCACGAGCACGTCGATATCGCCGCGGCGGAGCTCCTGTATAATGTCGATACGCTCCAGGGTATCCACGTCGCTGTGCATATAACGCACCTTTACCGCCTGTTCTTTCAGATAGTCGGTCAGACTTTCCGCCATGCGCTTGGTCAGCGTGGTCACGAGCACCCTGCCGCCGGAGGATATCACTTTTCCGATTTCCCCTTGCAGATCGTCGATCTGCCCTTTCGTCGGGCGGACTTCCACCGGAGGATCGAGAAGCCCCGTGGGGCGGATGATCTGCTCGGCAAGGTTGTCCGCATGATCGAGTTCGTAGCGGGCGGGCGTTGCGGAAATGCAGATCAGCTGCCCGACGCGCGCGTCGAATTCTTCGAACTTCAGCGGGCGGTTATCGTACGCCGAGCGAAGGCGGAATCCGAAATCGACAAGATTCTGCTTGCGCGAACGGTCGCCGTTGTACATGGCGCGGATCTGCGGGATCGTCATATGGCTTTCGTCGATAAACACCACAAAATCCTTCGGAAAATAATCGAGAAGGGTAAAAGGCGGTTCGCCTTCCCGTCTGCCGTCGAAATAGCGGCTATAATTTTCCACGCCGCTGCAATACCCGATCTCCCGCATCATTTCGAGGTCGTACCGCGTGCGGGAAAGAAGCCTTTGCGCCTCGAGCAGTTTATCCTGCTTTTTGAGGGCTTCCACTTCGTCGGTCATATCCGTCTCGATGCGCTTTAAACAGTCTTCCATCTTTTCGTCGGCAACGGCGTAATGGCTCGCGGGGAAAATCGCCACATGTTTCAGTTCCTTCACCGCTTTTCCGCTTAAAAACTCGCATTCGGAAATTTTTTCGATCTCGTCGCCGAAAAATTCCACGCGGATGTAAATTTCGTCGTTCGAAGCGGGGAAAATTTCCACCACGTCTCCCCGCACGCGGAAAGACGAACGGGTAAAGTCGATATCCTTTCTTTCGTATTGTCTGGAAACAAGCTTTCTCATCAGTTCGTCGCGATCGAGGGTCATTCCTTCGCGCAGCGAGATCGCGAGGGCGAAATACTCTTCCGGCGCGCCGAGCCCGTAAATACAGGAAACGGAAGCCACCACGATCACGTCCCGCCGCTCCGCTAAGGAACAGGTCGCGCTGTGGCGCAGCTTATCGATCTCGTCGTTGATGGAAAGGTCCTTTTCGATATAGGTATCGGTCGAGGGAATGTAAGATTCCGGCTGATAATAATCGTAATAGGAAACGAAATATTCCACGCGGTTCTCGGGGAAAAACTCTCTCAGCTCGTTGCACAGCTGCGCCGCGAGCGTTTTGTTGTGCGCGATCACGAGGGTGGGTCGCTGAACGTTTGCGATCACGTTTGCCATCGTGAACGTTTTACCGCTCCCCGTAACGCCGACGAGCACCTGTTCCCTCAGCCCGTCTTCAAGCCCTTCGGTCAGGCTTTTTATCGCCTGCGGCTGATCTCCCGTCGGGGAATATTCGGAATGTAAAATAAATTTCTTTTGTTCCATAACCTGTTACCGAAAAAACTTGATCAAGCAATAAAATACGAATAATCGACTTATACGGGCATATTTATTATCGGAATCGCTATGTGCGGACAAAAATTCAGCCGAAAAACCGGTAAAGGATCTTCGTGAACAGAAACGCCGCCGCGGAACCGATCACCGTGACCGCGATTTTAAACGCTACGGAAGAATACAGCTTCCTTCTCTCCGCGCCGTAGCAACGCGCTTTCAGTTTCGGGGTAAGACAAAGCATTTTGCCGTTTTCCCCTTCACAGCGGATCACGTCGAGATAACCTTCCGCCTGCAGAACGTCGAGCGTGCGCCCGACAGAAGACGAGTTTTCCCTTTTGGTTTTCGTCAGCGCGCAGAGCTTCTCCTCGTCCGTCAGGCAGGAATCGCGATCGCCGCAAAGGGCGAGCACAGCCTTCACGAGGCATGCTTCTTTCCGGCTCAGCATAATGCCACCGCCGCAAGAAGCGCGACCGTCGCGCCGGCAAATCCACCCGTAAACGCCACCAAAAAGAGCAAAAAGAAAGGAACGCGCACGCGAATCTCTTTCTCCTTCTCTTTTTCCGTTTTCTCTTCTTCCTCTGCCAGAAACGCTTTCGGCAGGGTCCTGAAAAGAAAAACTTCTCCGTCGCGATAACGAACGTCTATCGTTTCCGCCCGTTTCAGGACCGTAAGATCCCGATCGATCTCGTCTTTCGTATCATACGATCTGTTTTCCCCT
>CABUWK010000023.1 GCA_902495325.1 uncultured Acidiphilium sp. | reverse complement strand
TTCATTTGCAAAAATCCTTTAATTTGTCTTCACAAACATAATTATATAGGATTTTTTCTTTTGAGTCACTCTTTTTTTACTCTGTTTCAATTGTGTTGCACTTAGATTATATATTCAAGTGGAAAAAAATCTGAAGATCTATGGGAAATATTACAATACAAATCCATACGGAAAATCGGGAAAAGAATTGGACACGGATGTACAAAAAGCAATATTCGATATGGTTAAACAAAATGAATTTCAATTTTCCTTTTTTGACCGGAAAGACGGCGAAGAAAAAATTGTAACGAAAAAACTTGTCGGAATATTTACAGAACATACGAATGAATATAAGTACCTGCTATGTCTGTCTGATCCGGAATATGTTTCACGGTATGAACCGTATAAAACAAAAACGATCAATGGGATTGCTGCGGACCTGAGTGATTGTAAAATTACAGAGGTGATGGAATTTGTGAAGGAATTTGAGAGACGGAATAATGTTTCCCCTTATTTCGATAATGAATTTGTAGCAAAAATGAGTTATGTTGATGATTTTGCAAATGTGTTCCAGGGTTGGGGATATTTATTAGGCGGAGTCTTTGTCCTGTTTTCGGTGTTGATGATTTTTAATTTTATCAGTAGCAATGTAAGGGATAGAAAAACGGAAATCGGAGTGTTACGGGCGTTGGGAGCAGGGACGGATGATACTGTTAGGATCTTTCTGACGGAAGCGTTGTTCATAATATTGGTAACGTCTGTAATAACTCTCTTCTTATTGGGTATAGCAGTACCGGTATTCAATAATCAGTTTGTGTCGCTGACAGGAGTTGCGATGCAAGTAGTGAGAATTAACTATGTGGTAATATTGAGCATATTCGGAATCAGTTTAACTTCTGCGTTACTGGCGTTTCTGATACCGCTCATTCATATCGCAAAGATGAAGCCGATCGATGCAATCCGAAGGTAGGACCTGATAAAAATCACAAACATAGTCAACCGAATTAAAAACGCTGATACGGCAAAAAGCTGCATCAGCGTTTTTGTATGATGATATAGAAATGGTATTTTACGATATTACGGAAAGTATGAACAACATTAAGGTATTGAAGCGCATAGGATACGGTTACAGAAACTTCGAAAACTTCAGAAAACGTATTCTTTTATGCTTCGGCTGACAAATAAATCCTGACTCCCTGAAATATTATATTGTGAAATTTTATATTCCACACCCCAACATTTGACATAGAACCATTTTATATTCCACACCCCAACATTTGACATAGCGCCAAAACGATACGGTTTCGCACATCCGAAAAAAAACCGTATAACTCAAAGAGCAGTCCGCGAACTCTTCGCAAACTGCTCTTTGAAAAATATATGATAAGGGGGAAAATGATGAGCATTTTCAATTGCCTTCCGGAAAAGTGTTGCCTCATCCAATCGACACGTATATAATACCACTTCGCTGTCGAAATAGCAATAATTTAAAAATATTTTGTCGTAAAGTGTCTTATCGTATCATTATAGTGTCTTTTGTGATATTTTAAAGAGAAACATACCGGCGACATACGCATGAGATTCCCCGAAACGGCGTCAGATCTCCGTATTCCCGCTCTCCCTTTCGGTAAACGAATAAAAATAGCGGGACAGATCTACAACCCCGTCTCTCACCTCGATTCCGTCGGCTTCCAGCATCATCTGCTGAACGCCTTCCCCGCCGAAAACATACCCGCGGGAAAGTTCGCCGAAGCGATTTACCACGCGATAACACGGCGTTCCGGTCGCATCGCGATTGGCATGAAGCGCATAGCCGACCGCGCGGGACACATGCGGTCGCCCGAGTGCGCGGGCGATCTCTCCGTAAGTCGTCACGCGACCGTGCGGGATCTCCCTGACAAGCCGATAAACGGCTTCGAAAAAAGTATCCATAAATCTTCTCCCGAAAAAAAATTTAAAAAATGAAAGAAAGAAGCGAAAAATCCTTGCATATTCTTCGCGGATATGCTATAATAGCCGTGCTGTTTTGGAAACGGACGCTCGTTCGCTTTCGGAAAAGCGCTGGTATGGCTCAGTCGGTAGAGCAGCTGATTCGTAATCAGCAGGTCGGCGGTTCAAGTCCGCCTACCAGCTCCATAAAAAAGAACGCTTGTAATAGGGGCGTTCTTTTTTTATGTCCTTTTGCCCGCAGGCAGGTTTATCCGACGCATTTTCCCTGCTTTCGTACCCCCGAAGAGCCTCGCCCGGACGCAGAACCGCGCTTCGTCAGGCTCGATTCTTCCTTTTCTCCGCAGGCGCCCCTTTCCCGCCCGCACGCACGAAACAGACGACAGCCGTAACAAGAAAACACAGAGCGGTATACCCCGCAACGAACGGCAGATGAGAAAAGGCTTCCGCCGCCCCCGCAGAACGAAAATCGCCGCCGAGCATCGCGGTATGCACGAAGGGCAACGCTTTTACAAAAGAAGCGAACCCCTCGGACAACACGGTCACCGGCATAAAGATCCCGCCGAGGATCCCGACCGCCGACACGAAAACCGAAGACACGGGTCCCGTTTGCCGTTCGTTCGAGCACAGAACGCCGATCGTCATGCCGAGCGACACATAAAACAATGCCGAAAAAAGCATCAGAAAGATCCCCGCGACGAATTTTCCGTCGAACGGATAACCGAAGAAAAGGGAGATCAGATAAAATAAAACGGTCTGACAAAAAGCGAGGATCAGCCCCGAACAGACAAAACCGAAATAGTAAACGAATTTCGATAACGGCGCCACGTTCAGTCTTTTGATAAAAGCGGTGTTCTTGTCCCCCGCGATCTGCATAGCGACAAACAGCGCCACAAAGGTATAACCGAACACGCAGATCCCGCTTGCATAATTCGTAATTTCGAAATTGGCTGGTCTCTCTTCCATTCCCGAAAAGATCGCCTGCATCAGAACGAGCATCGCGATCGGAAACAGCAGACAAAACAACATACTGAGGGGATCTCTTATCGTTTCCTTGAGATTGCGCACGACCAGCGCGAACAGTTTTTTCATTCTTCCTCCTCCCCGGTAAGCGAAAGAAACGCCTCTTCGAGCGTTTGTTTCCCCGTCCGTTCTTTCAGTTCCGCAACCGTCCCCGCGGCGCGGATCTTACCCTTCGCGATCACGGCAACGCGGTCGGCAAGGTACTCCACTTCTTCCAGATAATGCGTCGTGAGAAAAATCGTCATCTTCCCTTTCAGCCCCTCCACGATCTCCCACAACTTTCTCCTCGCTTTCACGTCCAGCCCGAGGGTAGGCTCGTCGAGGAAAAGGACCTTCGGATCGGTCAGCAGAGCGAGGGCGATGCTGAGCCGCCGTTGCTGCCCGCCGCTGAGCTTTTTGCACCTTGTTTTTTCTTTTTCTTCTAAACCGAACGTTCCGATCGCCCGGGCTATCCTTTCCTCTTTCCGGTCGAGATCGTAAAGGTCGGCGATCAGCTCCAGATTCTCGCGCACGGTCAGATTGCCCGCAAACGCGCTTTCCTGCGGGGAAATATTCACGATCTTTCTGATCTCCTCCGTTTGGGAAAGAAGATCATATCCGCAGATCGTCGCATTGCCTCCGCTCGGCTTCACCTGCGTGGAAAGCATATCGATCAGCGTCGTTTTTCCCGCCCCGTTCAGCCCGAGAAGGGCAAAACACTCGCCTTCCCGCACCTCGAGCGAAACGCGATCGACGGCGGTCAGTTTTCCGTACCGCTTCGTAAGTTCCCTGATTCCGATCATTTCTTTTTCTCCTCTTTGTTTCCTTTTCCGCTTCCCTCTTCGGTTCCGGCTTCTTTTTCGCTTTCGTTTTTATTTCCGTCTTCCCGCCCCGCGCGGAAAATCGCTTCCGCAAATTTCAGATAATCGTTATACTTTGCGATCGCGATCCCTTTTTCCGTATCGCCGAACAAAAGAAGCGTATCGCCTTCGGAAATGCCGAACACGTCGCGCGCCTCTTTCGGGATCACGATCTGCCCCTTGTTGCTCACCTTTGTCGTCCAGATGTACTTACCCGTTTCGTTTTTCACTTTATCTTACCTTTCTTACTTTTCTTACTTTTATTGTATTCCTTTCCGAAAGAAAAAGCAAGCGAAAGAACGAAAAATAAAAAAAAGATCCGCCGCATTGTATTTTTTCTTTTCCTGTGATATAATATAAGCGAGAAAACTTGCTTGCAAGGATTTTCGAGCGCAGTATTTCAACGGAAACGGCTGTTATTTGCATTCGGCAAAGGACATATTGCGAATGCAATACAAAAATTTATTTTTGTAAGCCGTGCAATGTTTAATATAAGCGAAAAATCTCTTCCGTAATTTAAGTAATATTTAGGTTCGCGGAATATTCTGTACACAAAAGAACACGGAGGCTATTCTATGAGATTGTTACTCGCAGAGGACGAAAAAGACCTGTCCGACGCCGTCAAAAAAATTCTGGAAAAGAACGGCTACACCGTAGACGCCGCTTACGACGGCGAAGAAGCTCTTGCTTTTGCCGGTTCCGCCGATTACGACGGAATCGTTCTCGACGTGATGATGCCGAAAAAAGACGGCTTTGCCGTCGTGAAAGAACTCCGGAAAAAAGGCAACGGCGTTCCTGTGCTCATTTTAACGGCAAAAGCCGAAACGGACGATAAAGTTCTCGGGCTCGATTCCGGGGCGGACGACTACCTGACGAAACCTTTCGTTATGAAAGAACTGCTCGCAAGGATCCGCGCTCTGACCCGCCGCAAAGGGGAAAACACCATGCTCTGCACTTTCGGCAACGTAACGCTCGACCCGGAAACGCACGAAATGTCTGCGGAAAGTTCCGTCCGCCTGACCGGGCGGGAATATCGCCTGGCGGAATATCTGATCCGGAACCGCAACGTTCTTCTCTCCACGGAAAGGATCCTTTCCAACGTGTGGGAATTCGACACGGACGCCGAGCTGAACGTCGTTTGGGTGTATATCTCCGCCCTTCGCAAAAAGATGAAACAGATCGGCGCGGACTCGGAAATTTCCGCGGCAAGGGGCGTCGGATACCGTCTGGAGAAAAAGCAGCGGAGCTGACGCTCTTTCTTTATAAAAAAACCGTTCTGTGCGGAAAATCGCCCGGAGAAAAAGACAATGATCAAAAAACTGAGACGAAAATTCATTATCGTGACCATGATATCCGTATCCCTCGTACTTACGGTGATCATGTCCGCAGTCAACGTTGTGAACCGCGCGAAGATCTCTTCTTATGCCGACAACGTGCTGAACGTTTTATATGAAAACGGCGGAACGTTTTCCCTTCCCGAGCCTTCCGCCCCGCCCGGAAACAACGACGTGCCCGACACGGGCGAAACCCTTCGGAGCGCGGACGACAACCGCCCCGAAGAACCCGAAAACCGGAAAGATCCGCCGAAAAAGCCGGACGGCATGAACGAGGAAACCCCTTACGAAACGAGATATTTCACGGTGCGCTTTACGGATACGGAAACGAAAACGGACGTAAACAACATTGCCGCCGTAGGCGAGGAAAAAGCCGTTTCTCTCGCGGAAGAAGCGATCGGAAAGCACAAAACAAACGGTTACATCGGCATTTACCGCTATCTCGTCGCGGACGACGGATCTTTCGTTTTATTTGTGGACTGCGCGCGGCAGATCGACACCGCGGAAAACTTTTTATACGCCAGCCTCGGCATTTCCGCCGCGGGACTTCTCGCGGTATTCGTTTTCAGTCTATTTTTCTCCTCGCTCGCCGTAAAGCCGATCGCCGAAAGTTACGAAAAACAAAAACGTTTCGTTACCGACGCAAGCCATGAACTGAAAACGCCGCTCACGATCATTTCGGCGAACAACGAACTGTCCGAACTTTCTTACGGCGAAACGCAGGAATCCCGGAATATCGACAAGCAGGTGAAGCGGATGACGGCAATGGTCAAAAACCTTACGGCGTTATCCCGCCTGGACGAAAAGGAAAAACTTACGGAAAAAACGGACGTTTCCATAACGGATACCCTGAAAGACATGGTTGAAATGTTCCGTCCGTCGCTCGAAAAAGACAACCGCACCTTTCATGCCGACATCGGGGAAAACTGCACGACCCGCGGAGACGAAGCCCTTTTACGGCAGGCTTTTTCCACCATTTTCGAAAACGCAGCCAAATACGCGCTCACAAAAACGGAACTTTCCGTTTCCCTTTCGAAAAACGACGTTACGATCGTTCTGAAAAACGACGCCGCCGATCTTCCCCAAGGCAATCTCGATCGTTGTTTCGAGCGGTTTTTCCGTTCGGAAGGAGCGCGGGCTTCCGCCGTCCCGGGCGACGGGATCGGACTCTCCGTCGTGAAAGCGATCGTTTCCCTGCACGGCGGAACCGTTCACGCCCGCGGAGAAGCGGGTGGCGTATTTGCCGTTTCCGTCACCTTACGCCGATCGAAAAAAATATAGACCCGGCGCCCGCCGCCGGCAACTGTTCATAGAAATGCCGGGCTTCGGCAAGAAAAAGAATCGGACACGATTCTTTTTTATTTTTATTCTTTTACTTAGGTTAATTTTAGTTTGCGCCGATATAATGTTCTCATCGATCGGATCAATGCCGGGCGGACGCGATCCGGGTTCCGACCTGCCGGCAAAAGGAGAGAGAGCATGAACGTTTGCGTATTTCAACGCTATGAACTGAAATATCTTTTAAGCGCGGCGCAGTGCGAAGCGGTTCTGAAAAAGGCGGGCGACAGACTTTCCGCCGACCGCTACGGAAAAACGACCGTTTTAAGCTTATATTACGATACCGACGATTTCCGCCTGATCCGCCGCTCTCTCGAAAAACCGCAGTACAAAGAAAAACTGCGGCTGAGAAGCTACGGACTTGCCGGACCCGGTTCGACCGTGTTTCTGGAGCTGAAAAAGAAATGCTCCGGGGTCGTTTTTAAAAGAAGGATCGAAACGACGCCGGAAGCCGTCGGCAAAAACGCCGTCGGACAGGGGCAGATCGCAAAAGAAATTTCGTGGTTTCTTCGTTTTTACGGGAACCCCGTTCCGAAGATGCTCCTGCTGTACGACCGCACGGCATATCTCGGCGAAGGAGATCTTCGGGTGACGTTTGACCGCAACATCCGCTACCGCACGGAACGACTGACCCTTTCGGACGGTCTCGACGGCATCCCCGTCCTTCCGGGCGGCGACGTTCTCATGGAGATCAAAACAGGCACGGCGATCCCGCTGTGGCTGACGAAAATTCTCAACGAAGAAAAAATTTACAAAACTTCTTTTTCCAAATACGGCGAAGCCTATCTCGCCGAAACTTTAAAACAAACAACGGAGGTACGGAAAATTGGATAAACTGTTTGCAAGCGTTTTTTCGGACGGCACGACTTCGGTCGGAAATTTCTTTCTCGTTCTCGCGGTCGCTTTCGCTTCCGGCATTCTCTTCGCGTTTATGTGCCGTTTCCGGGAGAAGACGTCGAAAAGCTTTTCGGTCTCGACCGCCATTCTCCCCGCAACGGTAGCCACGGTGATCATGCTGGTAAACGGAAACATCGGCGCGGGCGTCGCCGTGGCGGGCGCGTTCTCCCTCGTGCGGTTCCGTTCCGCGGCGGGCACGGCAAAAGAGATCTGCGTTATCTTTATCGCCATGGCGGCAGGGCTGGCGTTCGGCATGGGCTATCTTGCTTACGGAATTGTCTTCCTTCTCGTTGCGGGCGGACTTCTGATGGCGTTTTCGGCAACGAAGATCTGGGAAAGCAAACCGACGCCGAAGGAGAAGAAACTGGTGATAACCATTCCCGAAGGGCTCGATTACACCGCGGTTTTCGACGATTTAATGAGCGAATATACCGAAAAAAGCGAACTTGTCAAAGTGAAATCGGTCAACATGGGAAGCATGTTCCGCCTTACCTACCTCGTCACGCTGAAAGACGCGGCGAAGGAAAAAGCGTTTCTGGACGATCTTCGTTGCCGCAACGGCAATCTCGAAATTTCCTGCGGACGGATCGATACCGAAAATACGGAATTATAAAATCGGCATAAAACATTTCAGCCGAAAAGGAGCGTTTCTATGAAAAGAAAATTCTGGATCGCGATTCTGATCACGGTCGTTATTTCTCTGACGATAACCGGCTGTGCCGGAAACGGCGCATCGTCCGGCGCGGGCGGAACTTTCCCGGGAGACCGCACGGACGAGAGCATATCCGCCGGCGAACCGACGGAAGTCGTCGTTCCGGGCGGAGACGACATGTTTACCGATGCGGACAGAAACACGGAATACGACGAAACTTCCGCCGCGGAAATTCTTTTATCGGGAAACTCCGCGACCTGCGCTTCGCCTGCCGTCACGACCGCGGACGGTACGGTCACCATAACCGCCGGCGGCGTGTATATCGTCGGCGGAACGGGTGAAAACGTCACGCTCGCCGTCGACGCGGACGGAGAAAAAGTTCGGCTCGTTCTCCGCGACGTCACGATCGCGAACGACGATTACCCCGCCGTTTACGTGAAAAACGCAGATAAAGTTTTCCTGATTTCGGAAGGGACGAATACCCTTTCCGTCACGGGAACTTTCGTGCAGAAGGACGATAACAAAACGGACGGGACGATTTTCGCAAAGGACGATATCGTTCTGACGGGCAACGGTTCTCTCACCGTAAAAAGCCCGAAACACGGAATCGTCGGAAAGGATGACGTCAAAATCACCGGCGGCACCCTTTCCGTAAACGCGAAATCGCACGGAATACAGGCAAACGACAGCGTGCGCATCACAAACGCCGCGATCGATATCACGTCCGGAAAAGACGGGATCCACGTAGAAAACGAAGACGACGAAACGAAAGGATACTTCTATCTGGAAAGCGGGACCCTTTCCGTAACCGCGGGGTATGACGGGGTCGACGCAAGCGGAACGCTTCAGGTCGTAAGCGGAACGGTAACGATCGCATCCGGCGGCGGAAGCGGGAAAACCCTCTCGGGCGACGTATTCGCCAAAGGGCTGAAAGCCGACGGCGACACGGCGATCTCCGGCGGAACGATCGCGATCGATTCCTGTGACGACGCGATCCATTCCAACGGCTCGATCAGAATCGACGGCGGAAAGCTGACCCTCGCGAGCGGAGACGACGGGATCCATGCGGATACTTCCCTCCTGATCTCGGGCGGAGAGATCGACGTCACGAAGAGTTACGAAGGGCTCGAGGGGCAGAACGTGACGATCTCCGGGGGCGAAATTTCCCTGATCGCGAGCGACGACGGCATCAACGCCGCCGGCGGCAACGACGGATCTTCCGTCGGCGGACGCCCCGGGCAGAATAACTTCAACAATAACGCGGACGTATTTATTTCGATCACCGGCGGATCGGTCTACGTGAATGCGAGCGGAGACGGGCTCGATTCCAACGGCAACCTGCTCGTTTCGGGCGGAACGATCGTCGTGGAAGGACCAACAAGCGACGGCGACGGCGCACTGGACTACGATAACGCGGCTTCGATCACCGGAGGAACGCTGATCGCGATCGGCTCATCCGGCATGGCGATGAATTTTTCTTCCGCAACGCAGGGAAGCATCCTTCTTTCCGTCGGAAACCAGAAAGCGGGCACGACGGTTGCGATCGCGGATGACGGCGGAAACGTCCTCGCCTCGATGACGGCGACGAAGACCTACGCTTCCGTCGTGATCAGTTGCCCATCGTTGACGCAGGGTAACGCCTACACCCTTACCGCGGGAACGTTTTCGCAGACGATCTCATTAAGCTCTCTTGTGTACGGTTCCGGCGGCGGAGGCAATCCCGGCGGGAACCCTGGCGGCAACCGACCCGGCGGCTTCCGCCCTTAAAACGACTTCCTTTTGTCCGCGTCGCGTATTTCTCATAAACCCCCAAACAAAAAAACGCACCCGAAAGAGTGCGTTTTTAAATATGAACCTATAAGCCGATAAACGATATGATTTCTATCGATATCATATCGGGAAGCGGGGATATCCCTCTCCCCGGATCACGCATATTCTTCTTCCGGCAAAACCGCCGTGACGATCCCCTTTCCGGGCAGAGTGAGAACGACGCATTTCCCGCAGAATCTCACCGTGACGGTTCTTTCCGTGCCGTCGCGGCAGAAGGCTGCGATCGCAAGCGTTCCGTCCGGATTTTTCCACGAAACGACGTCTGCCGCATCGGAAAACTTCGACGAGACGACCCTCTTTGCTCCGCTTTGAAGAAAGCGGGAAAAATGCCCGATCGCATAATAAGCCGGAAGATAAGTCAACCCGCCGTTGCCGTCCGCCATAACGGGGGCTTCGCAGAAATTGTTTTTATGGTTCGGTCCGCCGGTCGGATCGAGAAGGATATTCCAGTCGATAAAAATATTACACCCGTGGTTGAAACATCCGGCGATCTCGTGCGCATAGCGGATCCCGTGAGAAGAAACGTCTCCGCAGGCATGCCCGGAATATTCGATACACCCTTCGGTAAAAACAGACAGAAGATCGGGATAATGCTCGCCGACAAGGCTCAGATTTCCGAAATGATCGCCCGCATACCAGTGGTATCCGACGCCGCAGACCGCTGTTTTATCGGCAAGCCGGTCGTAAATCGTTTTCAGCCTTTCGTACACCCGTTCGCGGTTATGATCCCAAACGATCCTGCGGACGTTCCCGAGCCCGTACGCCTTCATTGCGGGATAAAGATAATGTTCGAGAAAATCTCCCTC
Organism: uncultured Acidiphilium sp.; assembly: GCA_902495325.1. Lineage (GTDB taxonomy): Bacteria > Bacillota > Clostridia > Christensenellales > Borkfalkiaceae > UBA10281. Next base: position 21,548 of record CABUWK010000023.1, on the reverse strand, counting down.
TTCTTCTGCCGTATACAGGCAGGAATCCCACGGCTGGATCGCTTTCGGCTCGTTCTGAACGGAAACGGCAAACAGGTCGAAACCCGCCGTTTCATACGCTTTCAGATACTCGCACATATACTCCGCCCAGGCGGCGTAATATTCTTTTTTCAGCTTTCCTCCGCCGTTTTTGTCGTTATTCGTCTTCATGTACGGCGGCGGGCTCCAGGGCGCGGCGAAAAGCCGCGTTCTTCTCACGCCGTAAATATCGCGAAGAAGGGGCATCACGTATTTTTCGTCCCGCGAAAGAGAAAACCGGTCGGTTTCGTTCGTCTTCGCGCCGTAATTGCCGAGCCCGAAATCGCAACTGTCGATCGAAATTCTGCCGAACGTATACCCCAGTCCGTTTTCCCCGAAATAAGCGTCGATCAGTTCTTTTTTCTTTTCTTCCGTCAGCGAGGAATACACATATCCCGCGGCTTCCGTCACGGCGCCGCCGAACCCGTACAGCGTCTGTCTCTCCTCATCGGGATAAACGTCGATCACATTCATCTCCGCCCCGTCGTCTTCCGCGGGCGGAAGAATCGTTTCTTCCGTTTCGCACCCGTTTTCCCCGAAAACGGTTTTTATGATTTTCATCGTCGGATCCTCTCCTTATTTTCCGCCGCAAACCCCGGAACCCCGTTAAGTTTTCACGGCGGCACTGTATTTATTTTACTATAAAAAGAACGCTCCGTCAACCGGCAAAGGCAGATCCACCCGAAGAATCCTGATATATACAATACAGATCATATCGGAAAATTATAATGATCTGATCTGTTTTCTATATCAGGCAAAAATAAAACGAACCTTGCCCGGCATAACATATTATAATATTGAAAAACAAAGAAAAACGCCGATAATCGACTTATCGGCGCAGATTTCTTGTTTATCAATCGTTTTATGCTTCGATTTTGCGGGCTTTTTCGCAAAACTTCGCATAACCTTCCTTCGAGACGGCGAACATGGGAAGATACGTCATCTCCGCGAGGCACATCACGAGAAACTCTTCGTTCTCGCCCGTTACGAAAGCGTACGTTCCGGGAAGACATTCCCTCAGAAGTTCCCTCGCCTTTTCGTTTTCAAGAAGATCGCAAAGTTTGGTGTGTTCGTTATACGGATGAAGGATATCTTCCGAGAGATCGTATTCATATTCGTAAGAGCCTTCCGTCAGGACAAACTCCTCTTTCCCGGAAAGGGGAAGAAGAACGTTTGCCGAACACCCGTGGGGAACGGTGATTTCGAACCGGACGGAATTTCCGTCGATCCGGTAACGGCAGGCATACGCCCCGTAGGGGGAATCGAAACGCATGTCGCACTGTTTTACGTGCGCGGAAAGCACGGGGGCGATCCTCGCCTTTTCCCAGCCGACGCCCGCGGGAGAGATCCCGCCGATATAAGCGTAAACGCCTTCCGCCACCGCGCCGTAAGCGTAATGGTTGAGAGAATTCATCGAAGTGCCCGTGATATTCCCCTTTTCGTCCAGAGAATTCCAGCGTTCCCAGACGGTCGTCGCGCCGAGTTCGATCTCGTGAAACCACCCGGGATATCTGCGGTTGAACAGCATGCGCAACCCTTCTTCTTCCATACCGCAGCCGAACATCGTCTGCACCGCCACGGGTCCGCCGACAAATCCGCATTTTATACGGTAAAGATCCTTTTTCAGCCGTTCGCGGAACCCGTTTACGACCTTTTGCCGATCGGTATAAAGCCCGAATGCGAGCGCGACCACGTAAGCCGCCTGCGTATCGAGCGCAAGCCGCCCCGTATCGGTAAAATATTCCTTCCGTATCGCCGACAAAATCTCCCCGGACAATTTTTCGTATCGTTCCGCCTCGGAAAGCCCGAGTTCTTTTCCCGCTTCCGCCAGAATGCGGACGACGCGATAATAATATGCCGAACGGATATAATCGTCGTCCGTACCGCCGCGAAGGCTCTGCGGACAAATCCCGTCCTGAGCGAGCCAGTCTCCGAAGGTAAAGGGCTGTTTTAAAATGTGCCCGTCGCCCCGCTCTTCGTCTCCCGCGATCAGCTTGTCGACATACGTTTTCATCGAAGGGTAATTTTCTTTCAGCAACTTTTTATCGCCGTAATACCGATAGACCGTCCACGGGACGAAAACGCCCGCATCCGCCCAGACGGCGCCGCCCGGTCCCGCGCACCCTTTCAGAGAAGGAGAATACATCGGGAAATCCCCGCGATAATAGGTCTGCTGATCGTACGTAAGGTCGCAGATGTACTTTTTATAAAAGGCGTAAGCGTTCCCGTTATAGCATGCCGTCGGTGCGAACACCTGCGTATCCGCCGTCCAGCCGAGCCTTTCGTCCCGCTGGGGACAATCGGTGGGAACGTCCAGGAAATTGCTTCTCTGCCCCCGCCGCACGTTTTCGATCAGGCGGTCGAGCAAAGGATTGTCCGTCCGGAAGAAGAGGGTGTTTTTCATCTCGCTCGAAAGATAGCGCGCGGTGAAATCGTCCGCCGCCCACTCTCCTTCGCATTCCACTTTCATATAGCGGAATCCGTAAAAGGTAAACAGCGGTTCGACCTCTTTCTCCTCTCCGTCGGACACGTAAACGTATTCCGCTTTCGCCGTGCGAAGGTTCTCCCGGTAAAAACATCCGTCCTGCAGAACTTCGCCGAATTGCAGGCGGATCTTTTCGCCCTTTTTCAGCCGGCTGCGAAAGCGCACGATCCCTGCGGCGTTCTGATGAAAATCGACGACGCTTTCCCCTTTCGGCGTGACGATAAGTTCGCCTTTGCCCTCTTCGTAAACGGTGATCTGCGGAGAGTCTTCCGGAACAAGGCGGAAGTTCTTTTTTCCGACCGTCGCCCTGTGGAAGGAAAGTTCGCGGGTATCGTCCCGGATCTCGCCGTCGTAAATGCCGCTCGCCGTCACTTTACCTGCCGAAACGAGCCACGTTTCGTCCGAAGGAATGCGGACAAGGGTATCTCCGTAAAGGGAAATTTCCGCAATCAGACAGAAATCGTCTCCCCACGTTTTATCGCCGTGCCCGTCGATCCCGAAACGCCCTTTATACCAGCCGTTTCCCACGAACACCTCGAGCACGTTGTCCTTTTCTTTCAGCCCGCTTAAATCGTAAGTCTGATAGCGCACGCAGTCGTCGTAATCGTTCATGCCGGGCGCAAGATAATTTTCCCCGAGGCGCACGCCGTTCAGATAAGGAACGTATAAACCGAGGGCGGCTATCGCGAGGTGCGCCTTGCGGCAGTTATCCGGGCGATCGAACGTCTTGCGGAAAACGGGATGCTCTTTTTTCGTCACGAGCCATTTCCCGCAGAGTTTCTCCGCCGTGCCGAAAGCGATACCCGCGCGGTCACCGTATTCGTTTTTTACCGAGGCGACGTATTCCTTCCCGTACCCGAAAGAAAAATCGGGATAAAACGCAATGCTTTCCCGCAGGGTAAGAGAAGAAAACTCCGCCTTTTTCTCACCTTCGCAAAAAAGGGAAAGATCGAATCTTTCCCCTCTGTCCGCTTTCCAGGAGAACATGACGTTTCCGGGGGCGACCCCGAGCGTTCTTTCCGTGCCGTTGATCCTGAAATCGTAAATTCTCGTCATAATCTCGTATCCCATTTTCCGCAGAATGCGTCCACGGGCGAAACACCCGTAAATTTGCTTTTGCCGAGCAGTTTTTCCATCAATGCCTTTAAGATCTCCGTCGTGCCGCCGTAAGTGTTGATATACGTTTTCACCCGCGGCATATCGATCAGATGATAGGGGTTTTCCAGCGAGATCGCGATCGTCGGAACGCTCGTGGTATACACGGGGCAATCGGCGCCCATCGGCTCCGCCCACTCGATGCGGACGACCGTCTGATTGGATTTCGTCGCCATCGAAACGAGGTAAAGGATGAGATCGTAATTTTCGGTGATCTCCTTCACCGGCTTCGCCATACCTTCCCAGCCGCCGTCCGGCACGAATACGGTCACGTCGAACCCGCGTTCCCTCAGCATTTTTATGAAAGCGTCCGGCGCACCCGTCGTACTGCCGCCGCCGAACGCGCTCTTTCCGCCCTCTTTTTTATAAACGAGGATCCGTTTGTATTTTTCGGGCGAAATCGGCAGAACTCCTTTTTCTTCCTTGACGAGGGTGATGCTTTTATCCGCCACTTCGCGTTCCGCCGCGATATGGTCCGTGCATCCGACGATCGCTCTCGCCTTTTCTCTGTCTGGGATATTGTTCTTTTTGTGCAGTTTCAGCGAAGCTTTCAGCGCGAGGATCCGCGTGACGGCTTCGTCCAGCCGCTCTTTCGTGATCACGCCGTTTTTCACGCCGTCCGTCATGAAGGCGAAGTCTTCCTCGAGATTTTTCGTAAAGAGGAACATGTCGCAACCGGCGGCGATCGTGAGAGGAACGGCATCCTTTCTCGGCATCACGGTACCCATTCCCGCCATGGTGGAAGAATCGGTCACGATCAGTCCGTTGAACCCGAGCTTTCCGCGGAGCAGACCATTCAAAAGTTCGGGAGCGATCAGTCCGGGCATGATCTCTTCGTCTTTCAGGGCGGGATTCAGGGCTTTGGAATAGGCAGGTTGCATAATATGCCCCACCATCACCGCTTTCGAACCGGTGTCGATGCAGGTCTTGTAAACGTAACCGAAGGTTTTGTCCCATTCCTCGCAGGATAAGGTGTTGACGGAAGCGAGAAGATGCTGATCTCTCTCGTCCACGCCGTCTCCGGGGAAATGTTTGATCGAAGCGGCGATATCGTGTTTCTGCAACTCCTCGACGTACGCTTTGCCGAACGCCGCGACCTTTTCGGGATCGGAACCGAACGTTCTCGTGTTGGTAATCGGGTTGCGGAAGTTATAATCGATGTCGATGATCGGAGCGAACGACCAGTTGATGCCGAGCGCGGAAGCCTCTTCTCCGATCACGCGGGCAAGTTCCCTCGCATAGCGGGGGTCGTTCGTCGCGGCGATCCCGAGTTCGCAACCTACCCTCGTGCCGCTCAGGCACGCCTGATTGAGCCCCGCTTCGAGATTGGCGGAAACGAGAAGAGGGATCTTTGCGTTTTTCTGCAGGCGCTCCGCCGTATTGCAAAGTTCGTCGAGACTCATCGTTCTCGTCATCACGCCGCCGACTTTCAGATCGGAAGCGAGATGTTTCAGATAGCCTTCGTCGTCGGTATAGGTGATCAGGCAGAAAAGCTGACCGATCTTTTCTTCCGTCGTCATGCCGGCAACGGTCGTCTGAACCCAGTTGATGTCACTGTCCGAAAGACAGAAAGGTTTCGTTTTCAAATCAAGCATACTGTTCCCGCTTTCCGCGTTTCGCGAATAATTTTTTAATGTTGCCGATCTGCGCCGAGAAGGCGTAGAACCCGAGCATGAACAGACCGAAAATGATCTGCTGCCAGCCGCCCGCGCCGAGCCCGAGGCAATCGAGCCCGTAATTCATGAGCTGCATTCCGAGCGACGCCACCACGATGCCGATCGCGTCGACGGAAACGCTGCCGAGGAACATTCCGATAAACACGGGAACGATGTAAGAGAACAGGATCCCGCTGGTGGAAAGATTCGCCTGCGGACCGACGGTATTCTGAGACCCGTAAACCACCGCCGCAAGCCCGAGAAGAATCCCGGCAAAAAGGTAAGTCACGTAAACGCTCTTTTCTTCACTGATCCCGATGTTCACCGCAACCTTCTGATTGCCCGCAAGCAGTTTGCTTCTCCTTCCTTCCGTCGTGAAATAGGAATAGACGAGAAACACAACGAGGGCGAGAACGAGGGGAACGAACACGGCGGGAAGCCTGCCGAAGGCAGAAAAGCCGATGTTGGATATAATGTTAAGCCCTTCCCCTTTATAAAGCAGATACGTCATCGATTCGTAGATCAGCGTGACGCCGATCGTACAGATCACGATCGGAACGCGGCTGAACACGTAAGCCGTCGCGGTGAGAAGGCTCAGCACGATGCCGATCAGAACGGCAAGCACCAGGAACACGACGGGGTTTCCGCCCGCGTTCAGAGAAACGTTTCCCGCAATGACGGCGGACAGGATCATGGTTGCGCCGCCGGAAAAGTCGAAACGCCCGTTTTTGAACTGGAGATAGATCGCAAGCGCGATGATCGTCATAAGCGAAGTGTTCAGAATCACCTGCGTTACCATGTTTTTGGAAAAATACAGTCCGGAAACTCCTTTCGCGGCGGTAATGACCGCCATGACCGCAAACATCAGCAGCGGAAACGCCAGAGTCAGCGCGGTATTTTTCGCGACCTTTAAAATCTTACCCTTACCCATCATGATCACACCTTTTCCTTTCTTTCTTCCGGGCGGACGGGTGTCTGCCCGCCCGGGAGATCGGATGCCTTAACCTTTGTTTACTTTTGCTTTGAGATCGGCAACGGACATGCTCTGTACCGCCGCCACGAGTTTTTCATGCGTGCCTCCGTTTTCCGCAAGGAGAGCTTTCACCTCCGCGGGGGTCAGGAAGGCGTCGGAAACCTTTCCGGTGAACTGAAGAGAATGTTCGAGACAGAAATCCAGTTCTTCGTTGTTCGTGATCCTCATCTGCGAGCTGTCCACTCTCTGCGCCTCGGCGGGCTGATCGGAGAACGTGTTGCCGCGGATCTTATTGAGAAGCATCACGAGAGGATAAGTGATCGCTTCCGCGTTGCTGAATACCATTTCCTGAATGCAGGCATTGCCTTTCGTGCCGAAATTGTCGTAAATATCGTTGTTGCAGACAAGCCCCGCGGTGTAAAGTTTGACGTTCGTTTTCTTCGCGGAAACGAGAGTGGGATAAATAAACTGCACGCCGGCGCACATACCGAAGATCGCGTCGATATCGGAGTTTTCGTCGAGATAAGTCGTCGGAAGGGGCTGGAACATCAGTTCCACCGTGTCCTTTACGGTAATTTTCTTATCCTCTGCCGCCGTTTCGTTGTATTTGGCGATCTCCTCGCGGAAAGCCTGATCCATTTCGCTCTGGTGCGGGAATGCGAACGCCGGGAATTTCACCATACCGATCGTCTTATATCCGTCGTTTATGATCCGTTCCGCGATCTCGCGTCCCCAGGCAAACCCTTCGTATCTGCCGTCCACGACGGTTCCGACGAAATTCGGGTTTCCTTTGATCGAATCGTAACTCGTATTGTAATCGTTCAGATAGCCGCCCACGTAAATACCCGCTTTCTTCGCTTCGTCCAGAATGGAAGAAGTTGCGGAATCCATCGTGAGGATAATGCCCTTGCAGCCCGCCGAGATCATGTTCTGCGCGGCTGTCTTGTTTGTCGCTTCGTCCGTCTGAGACAACGTGGTATACGAGAATTTAACGTTCAGTTCGTCCTCTAAGCTTCCGAGATAGGTTTTCACCGCGGTGACCGCAGCGCCGGAATCTTCATAAAGCCCTATGCCGATCAGAGTGGCGGAATTGCCGCCCTTCGAGCACGCCGCCGCCGAAGCGGTAAGTCCTGCCGTCAGCGCGAGCGCGCCGACCATGGAAACGATCCGTTTAAAAAACTTGTTCATATTTTTCCTCCTTGAACAACTTTTAATTTTATCTTTGCAGATATCCGCTTTTGTCGCGGCAGGTCACCGCCACAACGATAAAGAAGATAATTGCTTTCACCAGATAGACCAACTTGATGTCCACCCCCGAAAGGATGAGCCCGTTGGAAAGAAGCACGTACGTCACGCTGCCGATCAGCGCGCTGCGCACCTTCGATTTCATTCCTCCCGAAAGAGGCATTCCGCCGAGGATCAGGCAGATCATGATATCCATCGCATAGCCGGAACCCGTCCCCTTGCCAGCCGACTTCGTTCTCGCCAGCAGAAACACGGAACCGATCGCCACGCAGGCGCCGAACACCATATAAGCGATCACTTTCCATGCGGTGGTATTGACGCCGCATTGCGAAGTCGTCAGTTCGTTCGCGCCGATCCCTTTCGTATATTTCCCGAGTTTCGTAAAATTAAACAGATAAAACACGATGACCCCGACGACAGCCATGGCGACGATCATCACCCACGTCTGCGTGAAGAAGCTCATATCGTACGTCGTGGATACCGAATTGCTTCCCGTATTTTCGATCAGGATGTACTGGATCCCGCCGAAAACGAACATCAGGAAGAGAGAAGTCACGATCGAAGGCAGTTTCAGAAACACGGCGACCGCCCCGTTGAACGCGCCGCAGAGCATCGCCAGCGCGAACACGACGAGAAACGCCGCGAGCAGAGACCCCGTCGCGTTCAGGATCGCGATCATCAGAATGCTGTAAACGCCGAGCTGCGAGCCGACGGAAACGTCCATATAGCCCATGGCGTAAACGAAGATCGCGCCGAGGGCAATGACCGCATACACGCAAACCTGTTCGACCAGGATCCCCACGTTGTAACGGCTCCAGAGGTTGCCGTCCGACGTGATCGTAAAGACGACGACGCAAAGGATCAGCCCCAATACGGACGTAATATCCGACAAATGTTCTTTCGCGTATTTCCCGATCTTTTTCTTGAAATCGGGACTTTTGTTTTCTTTGACAGTTTCCATCGTTTTACCCTTTAAATCATACTTCCGATGATATCCGTTTCCTGCAGATCGGGACGGCGCATGAATTCTCCCGTGACCTTGTTTTCTTTCATGATGACGATCTTATCCGCCATGCCGATCAGTTCGGAAAGTTCTTCCGAGATCAGAATGATCGCTTTCCCGTCCTTCTTCATCTGCGCGATCAGCGCGTACATTGCCTGTTTCACGCCGATATCCACGCCGCGCGTGGGGCAATCCATGATCAGAACGTCGGAGTTTTTCGCCGTCCATTTCGCAAAGGAAACTTTCTGTTTGTTTCCGCCGGACAAGGTGGAAACGCTCTGTTTCGCCGTTTTGCATTTGATCGCATATTTCTTTACTTCCCCGTCCACGAGCTTTTTCTCTTTCCGCGGAGAAATGAAACCGAACTCGGACAGATCGTCATAAGAAGGAAAAGCGATGTTCTCCGCGATCGACGCGGACAGGATCAGCGCTTCCGAATCGCGGTTCTTGCTGATATACCCGATGCCGCTGCGGATCGCCGTCAGGGGTTTGTCTATTTTTCTGCCGCTGCGGATCACCTCACCCGAATCCGGTTTTTCCAGCCCGAATCCGAGCCTTCCGATCGTTCTCATTCCGCAACCGGACAACCCGCCGAATCCGACGATCTCGCCCTTATGCAATTGCAGGCTGAAATGTTCGATCCCGTTTGCCGAAACGTCTCTGAATTCGAGGGCGACCTCGTCGGAATGGGAAACGTCGTAATCTTCGCGGTAATAGGCGTTTCCGATCTCTCTGCCGACCATCATGAAACGGATCTTTTCGACGAGCTTTTCCCTGAGCGTTTCGTCCTTCGCCGTGTCGAGCTCTTCCTTCGGAAGGGTTCCGATGATCTTTCCGTCCCGAAGAACGGTAAGCGCGGTGCACTGTTCCAGGATCTCGTCCATATCGTGCGAGATAAACACGACCGATTTCCCTCGCGCCGCGAGATCGTGCATCAGTTTGTACAGGATCTCTCTTCCGTCTAAGGACAACGCGGTGGTCGTTTCGTCCACGACGAGAACTTCCGTTTTATCGCTCACGCAGCGGACGATCTCGATCAGCTTTCTGTCCTCGAAGGTATATTTCTCTATATTGTCTTCCGCGCGGATCCTGCCGAGCCCGAAATCGTCCAGCAGTTTCTGTGCGGCTTTGTTCATCTTCTTCACGCGGAAGATCCCGAAAGAGGAAAACGCGGCGAGTTCGCCCGCGAAAATATTTTCCGCAACGGTGCATCCCGCAACGGTATTCGCTTCCTGCAGGATCATGCAGACTCCCTGCTCCTGCGCCCATGCCATCGAGACCGGTTCCCACGGCTTTCCTTTATACGTCATTTTGCCGCTCGTGGCTCTCTGCATGCCCGCCATGATCGACGTCACGGTGGATTTTCCGCTTCCGTTTTCGCCGATCAGCCCGCGGATCTCTCCCGGATAAAAATCGAGATCCACGTTATTCAGCGCGACCGTGGGACCGAAGTTTTTATTCATCCCGCGGATTTCAACCGTAGCCTGTTCCATTGAACTCTCCTTATCATCGTCGTCCGGACCGGACATCCGGATCCCTTCTGTGCCATTATTTTACAGCATGTCCGGGAAATATACTATCATGTTTCTACTTTTTTTATCATAATTCTACATATTAATTTTACTTATTTTTTCCGTTGCGGTATAATGGCGGCAGAATAACCGATGCGGCGGAACATCCGCGACGAGGTAACCATGAAAAAAGACGAATCGGTATTGCGCTATGTTTCCGTCACGCTGGCTGCCGAAACGTGCATTCTGCACCGCGACGGCAGGGCGGAGAGAATCGAAAGCTATTCCCCGAAACAAAACGCTCTCATAACGGAAGAAAACCTGCGGAAAACCGTGCTCTCGCTGTACGGCGCGGAGATCCCCGTTCTACTGAACTGGAACGACCTGTATTTCGGGATCGTGAATCTGCCCGACAAACAGATCGTCGCGGGACCGATCGCCCTGGCGGCGCCGATCCGTTGCAACTTCCGCCGCCGGGGCGAACAGACGGGGACTTACCGGGCGACGGAGCCAAAGAAACCTTCCGCCGTCTATTCCGCCCTTCTCTTTCTCGCCGAATACTTTAACGGAAAAGCTCCCCACCTGAACGATTTTTACACCTTTAATCTGATCGACAAGGAAACGGACACCCTCATTCAGAAAGAATCGGTCGCCATCCAGATGCGCTATAACGAAGACATGGGCGGACACCACACTCCCGCCCCGATCGACCGCCTGGAACAGTGCGTGAAAGACGGAAGCATCGGACTGATCCTCGACGTGGTTCAGGATCTGATGAAAGGAAATTTCGGCATCACTTCGAGCGACGCCTTCCGCAACGAGAAGAACATGTCTATTTCGGGCATTACCAACGTGACGAAAGCCGCCATCGCGGGCGGGCTTCCTTTCGAAGTCGCCTACGCCATGTCGGACAGCTATATCGCATCCTTCGAAAAGTGCCGCGATCATAACGCCCTGAACGAAAAATTCACGCAGGCATGCCTTTCCTTCACGAAACTCGTTTACGAACACAAACAAGCCATGTCCGACCGGAAAACGCAGGCGAATTATCACTGCGAAAAGGCAAAGGCTTACGTTTATAAACACGTTCAGGAAAAGATCGAAGTGAAGGAGATCGCAGACGCGATCGGCGTAACGCCCAACTATTTATCCGCCGTATTCAGAAAAAACGAAGGCGTCACCCTTTCGCAGTATGTGATGCAGAAAAAAATTTCCCGCGCGAAAAGGCTTTTTCTGTATTCCGATCTGACAAAACCGGAAATCGCCTTTTGTCTCGGGTTTTCTTCTCAGAGCCATTTCGGCAAGGTTTTCAGGCAGTACACCGGCATGACGCCGAAGGAATTTACCGAAAAGTTAAAACCGAAGATCGACTGAGCGCGGCTTTCCGTCGCTTTCGGAGAACGTTCCCCTTATTTCCCGGGGAACGTTTTTCTTTTTGAGTTGCGGATTCTTCCTTTGCGGGGCGTTCCGCTCTGTTAATTTTGCCCGTTCGCAAGCCGTCTCATACCCCGCGGAGAAAATTCATGACCGATCTTCGGTTTGCATTCCCCGAAAAGAGAGAGGGAGAGCACCGCGCACGAGGCAGGGAAAAAAACAAAAAAAGTCCCCCGCGATGGAACTGCGGGAGACCGGAGGGGATGGGCAATATTCAGCTTCGAAGTCGTAAAGCCCTTGCGGGCAAAATCGACTTCCTTCTATTATATATATGCTTCTATATTACGCTTCGCCGGTTTCCGCGAACGAAACCGACCGGCGATCACGCCCGCTTTTCGGCAAGCATGGATTTTACTTTCATCAGCCTTGTGGTGGCGGCGCGCTCGTTTTCGTCGAGCTTGCCGCGGATATAAGCGATCGTTTCTTCCAGCTGAGGGATCATCACGTATTCGAGGGCGTTCACCCTGCGCTTGTTCCGTTCGATCTCCGCCGAAAGCATGGCGACCGTTTTTTCCGTTTCGGCAAGGCGGAAGAGTTTTTCGAGCACCTGCCCGATCTTCCGCACGGAATAATCGGCTTCGCTCGTCAGTTCCGCATAAGAATACGGAACCGTATCTTCCCCCGAAGCCGTTTTATCGGCAGAAAGAAGAACGATCTCCGGCACCTCTACGCTCATCACGTTTGCCGTTTTAAACTCCGCCTTCACGGAGACGGACGGCATGGAGAACGCCTTTTCGAGCGCGGGCACGGAAGCGACGCTCCTCGCCAGCGAAAATTCTTTCAGACAATCGGCAAGTTCCGCTTCCACTTCGTCGCGCAGGCGTTTATTTTCCTTGATGAGAACGGAAAACCGCCGGATCATTTCGTCGGACTTATCCTTCAGAAGTTTATGACCGCGCGTTGCCGTGGAAAGCCTCGCTTTCAGTTTTTTTAATTCCATCCTCGTGGGATTCACGTTCAATCTCGTCATGAAAAGTCCTTTTTAAACGCCTTATTCCGTTTTCGCGGCGGGCAGATATTTTTCGATATAGCTTTCTTTGATTCGTTTCAGTTCCGATTTCGGCAGGATCGAAAGAAGTTTCCAGCCGATATCGAGGGTCTCTTCGATGGTTCTGTCGGAATCGAACCCCTGCGAAACGTATTCTTTCTCGAACGCTTCGGCAAATTTCGCGTAAAGCTTATCCGTAGCGGTAAGCGCGGCGTCGCCCAAAATAGAAGCGAGCTCTTTACACTCCTTTCCCTTTGCGTATGCGGCGAAAAGCTGGTTCATCGTGTCTGCGTGATCTTCTCTCGTCTTGCCGTTTCCGATCCCCTTGTCTTTCAGACGGGAAAGGGACGGAAGTACGTCTATAGGCGGATTAATCCCCTTTTTATACAGTTCTCTCGACAGGATGATCTGCCCTTCGGTGATATACCCCGTGAGGTCGGGAATGGGGTGGGTCTTATCGTCTTCCGGCATGGTGAGAATGGGGATCTGCGTAATGGATCCCTGTTTGCCGCGGATCCTGCCCGCACGTTCGTAAAGGGTCGCGAGGTTCGTGTAAAGGTAACCGGGATATCCTCTTCTGCCGGGAACTTCCTTCTTTGCCGCAGATACTTCGCGCAGAGCTTCGGCATAGTTCGTGATGTCCGTCATGATAACGAGCACGTGCATGCCGCAGTCGAACGCGAGATATTCGGCGCAGGTAAGCGCCATTCTCGGCGTGGCGATACGTTCGATCGCCGGGTCGTTCGCAAGGTTCGTGAAAAGAACCGTTCTCTCGATCGCCCCCGTCTTCCGGAAGTCTTCCACGAAAAATTCCGCCTCTTCGTACGTGATGCCGATCGCGGCGAACACGACGGCGAATTTACTGTCCGAATTGCGGACTTTCGCCTGGCGGGCGATCTGCGCGGCAAGTTCCGCATGGGGAAGACCGCTCATGGAGAACACGGGAAGTTTCTGCCCTCTTACTAAGGTATTCAGCCCGTCGATCGCGGAAATGCCGGTCTGGATAAATTCGTTCGGATAATCTCTCGCGGCGGGATTGACCGGTTCGCCGTTGATATCCATTCTCTTGACGGGAATGATCGGCGCGCCGCCGTCCTTCGGGTTGCCCATGCCGTCGAACACGCGCCCGAGCATGTCTTCGGACACGGCGAGGGAAAGGCTTCTGCCTAAGAAACGGGCTTTTGCCGTGGAGATCTTGAGCCCCTGCGTGTTTTCGAACAGCTGAACGACGGCTTTGTCGTCTTCCACTTCGAGGACCTTGCCGCGGCGGACTTCGCCGTTTTCCTGCGCGATCTCCACGAGTTCGTCGTACTTGACCCCTTCCACGCCCTCTACGAGCATGAGCGGTCCGACGACCTCTTTTATCGTTTTATACTCTTTAACCATTGTTGTCTTCCCCTCCCACGCAAAGGGCGTTCAGTTCTTCTTTCAACTCGTTTTCGATCGCGTCGAGCTGCCCGATCGCGCTCTCCTCGATATATTTCGCCCTGCCGATCTTCTCCTTTGCCGGGCAGTTTAAGATATCGTCGAGTTCGGCGTAATTCTTCACGGCTTTGTTGCCGTAATCGTAAAACGTTTTCACGAGTTTCAGCATGCGGTACTGCTTGTCGAGAGAGGTGAAGGTATCCACTTCGTGGAAGGCGTTCTGATGCAGATAGTCCTCGCGGATCATCTTCGCCGTTTCCATCGTCATTCTGTCTTTATAAGAAAGGGCGTCCATACCGACGAGCCTTACGATTTCGTCCAGATTGGCTTCTTCCTGCAGAACGTTCATCACGAACGCGCGGAGAGCCATGAAATCCTCGCCGACGTTTTCGTTATACCACCCGCTCATGCGGTCGGCGTACAGCGAGTAGCTGATCAGCCAGTCGATCGCGGGGAAATGGCGTTTGTATGCGAGCTGCGCCGAAAGCCCCCAGAACACTTTTACGATCCTCAGCGTTGCCTGGGAAACCGGTTCGGAAAGGTCGCCGCCCGGAGGGGATACGGCGCCGATCGCGGAAACGGAACCCGTCACGTCGCCGCTGCCGAGCACCTTCACGATGCCCGCGCGCTCGTAAAATTCCGCTAAGCGGGACGCGAGATAGGCGGGATAACCTTCGTCGCCCGGCATTTCTTCCAGTCTTCCGCTCATTTCGCGGAGAGCTTCCGCCCAACGGGAAGTCGAATCCGCCATGATCGCGACGGAATACCCCATATCGCGGAAATATTCCGCAATGGTGATGCCCGTGTAAATGGACGCTTCTCTCGCGGCGACCGGCATATCCGAGGTATTCGCGATGAGCACCGTTCTCTTCATGAGCGGTTCGCCCGTTTTCGGGTCTTTCAGTTCGGGAAATTCGTTCAGAACGTCCGTCATTTCGTTGCCGCGTTCGCCGCAGCCGACGTAAACGATGATCTGCGCGTCCGCCCACTTGGCAAGCTGGTGCTGAACGACCGTCTTTCCGCTTCCGAAGGGTCCGGGAACGGCGGCTACGCCTCCTTTTGCAATGGGGAACAGGGTATCGATCACTCTCTGCCCCGTCACCATGGGCATGGACGGCGTCATTTTTTCTTTATACGGTCTCGCCTTACGGACGGGCCAGCGGGTCAGCATGCAGACTTCCGTAAACTTTCCGCCTTCCTCTTCGATCGTGGCGATCGTTTCGGTGATGTCGAAATTTCCTTCGCGTACCGAGATCACCCTGCCTTTCACCCCGTAGGGAACAAGGATCTTATGGAGAACGATCGAAGTTTCGGGAACCGTGCCGAGCACGTCTCCCGCCTCGACGAGATCTCCCGTTTTCACGCAAGGGGCGAACGCCCACTTTTTCTCGTGGTCGAGGTTGTTCACGCGGATACCTCTCGTGATGCGGTCGCCGTAAAGCTCCACGATCTTCCCGAGAGGTCTCTGGATCCCGTCGTAAATGCCTTCGATCAATCCGGGAGCGAGTTCGACGGACAGAGGATACCCGGTCGATTCCACCGTATCGCCCACGCCGAGCCCGGAAGTTTCTTCGTACACCTGAATGGACGCCCTGTCTCCTCTGATCTCGATAACTTCGCCTATAAGCCCTTTATCGCCGATTTTCACAACGTCGTACATCTTGACGTCCGTCATGTTTTCCGCCACGATCAGCGGTCCGGACACCTTAACGATTCTACCCTGCATTTATCTTTCCTCTCTTTGAAACAATATATCGACGCCGAGCGCCCGTTCCATTTCTTCTTTCATCTTCTTCTGCGCATACCCGCTCGATCCCTTTTCGGACGGGATCGGAACGATCACGGGATAAGGGGTTTCGAGCATTCTTTTCAGAAGATCGTCCATCTCGCAGGCGAGATCGTCCGTCAGAAAGATCACGCCGTATTCGCCGGCGATCCTGCGGAGAACGGTTCTCGCTTCGGCGGAATTTTCGCAAGGGTATGCGTCCACGCCGCCGGCTTTGAAGGCAAGTATGCTTTCGCCGTTGCCGATGATCGCCGTTTTACCCGTCATAACCTTCTCTCAGCCTCCCTCTGATCCTTTCCTTTTCCGCGCCGCACAGCTTTCCCGCCATCACGACACGCACGTTTATCAGTTCGTTTCTTTTATAATAAGCATACAGAAGATAAGGAACCGCCCCTTCCGTTTCATAACGGCGTTGTTTCAGCGTCTTTAAAAACGCGCCTTCCGCCAGCCGTTCGAATCCGATAAGGGGAGCGTTTTTTTCTTTTTCGTCGAGCGCGGCGTCCACGAGCTCCCGCAAGGGCGAATACAGAAACGCCGAACGGATCCTGCGGAGATCGCCGCCCGTAAGCGTTGCAAAATCCCCGTCCGTAAGCGTTCCGCCCGCAAGGCGCATTTCCTTTGCCGTTTTTGCGTCCGCGCTGCGCATCGCCACCGCGATGTTCTTCGCGTCGATCTCGGCTGCGATCGCCTTTTTCACAAGTTTATCGGGGCATATCGCCGCCATGCGCGCATAGTATGCGTTCAGAAACAAAGTGGTAAGTTTCGCGCCGCCCGCCTCGCCGTCGTCAAACAGTTTATTTGCCGAACGGATCGCCGTAAGGAGCTCTTCCGGCAGTTCCGCCCTGCTCCCTTCCGTCGCCTTTCTGATTTCCGCTACGGAATAATATCCGTCTTCCTTCAGCATGCCTTCGCCGCCGTACCCGTGAGCGATCCTTACGAGACAGTCGGCATTATGAAAATCGTTCGCGAGGAGCAATGCCTCGGCATAGTTTTCGCCCGGTGCGTATTCGCGGAGAAACCGATTGAAACTCTCCGTTTCCGCGGCGATCAATTTTTCGAAGTCCCGCGCGCCCGAGGCTTCCGCATCCCCGCCGAATCCGCTTTCCCTGAGCATACGGAAAGCGTCCTCCGCGGTATCGGTGTCGATCATTCTCGCGAATTTCTCTTCCCCGATCAGCAGCCTTTCTTTCGATTTGCAGAGCGCGCCGATAAAACCGACGTCCTTTTTTTCCGTCATATCATTCCCTGCCGAACAGTTTTCCGGCAATTTCCGTTTCCGTTTCTTCGCGCACGGCGGCAAGAACCGCCGCGTCGCCGAAATCTTTGTCGCACTTCTTTCCCGAGAGCACAAACCCGCCGTCAAACGTTCCGTCTGCGCGCACGAAAAGTCCTTTTGTCTTCACGACGGGCAAAGCCGAAACGTCTGCCGCGGAAAGCCCGCCGTTTGCCGCAAGGATCACTTCGTCTCCCGCTTCCGCGTATTTGACAAGAAGTTTCTCAGTGCGTGCAAGCTTTTCCGCCTTTCCCGCAGACCGCCACTTTTCAAGCGCGCGGGAATACACGCCGTCGATCACCTTCTGCTTCGCACCGAGAAGAAGTTTTCTTCTTTCCAAGGCGGCAAGCGTTCTTTTTCTCGCATGCACGGAAGTAACTTCTTTTACCGTTTCCTTTCCGAGAAGAGCTTCCGTCTCCGCGATCTCCACCTCGGCGCGCGCTTCCGCCTGTTTGCGGTAGGTCTCCGCATCCGCAAGGATCGCGGCGGCGTTCTTTTCGCCTTCCTCGCGGATCCTTCCGATCAATGCTTCGTCGTTTTTTCCGCTCGTCATTTCTCTTTCCTCTTTTTTACAGCATGATGCCGAGAACGAGCGCAAGGATCGCGTAGAACTCGATCATCGCCGGGAAAAGCACGTATTTACCAGAACCCTGCCCGTTTTTACCGATCGCGCAGATACAGGACGCCGCCGTTTTTCCCTGTAAAAGAGCGGACGCGAGACCCGTTGCGCCGAGCGCGACCGCCGCGCCGAACAGTTTCCAGCCTTCCGAAGCGACCGCTCCCGCCACGGGAAGGGCGCTGATCTTCATAACGGAAAGCAGGAAGCCGTAAATACCCTGCGTTGCGGGAAGAAGGGCGAGGATCAGGATCTTGGAGAACTTCTTTCCGTCCTCCGAAAGTACGCCCGCCGCCGCGGAACCCGTTTTATAAAGCCCGAGTGCGGAACCCGTTCCGCACAAAATCATGCAAAGTGCCAATCCGATGACGCCGATTGCTCTTCCGTCCATAGTTTTCATCCTCCGAAAAATAAGTTTCTTATATTTATTCTGCCCGTTAAAGCCGTGGCAACGCTTTTTGTTTTTGAAACTGAGAAATCGTTTGTTTATCGCCTTACAGCCGCACATTTCTCATTTTGATCTGTCGAAAATCCGTTATTCCGCTTTGAAATAACTGTGTTCGAAAGCCCGCCCGAGCGGAGTGAACAATTCGCCCTCGCTCTCGTAAAATCTTCCGAAAAACTCGACGTACTGCAAGCGGGAATCGTGAATGAACGCCGAAAGAAGGCTCATCGCCAGGTTGAACAGGTTTGCCGCCACGATGACGACGACACCCGCGATCACTCCGCCGACCCCTTTGGGGAACAGCATCCCCACGGCAAGGGTGGTAGAGAAAATAGAAGCGATCTGCGCGCCCGAAAGCATCAGCCCGTAAAGTCTCGCGTAGCTTAAGATATCGGACATGTAATTAAGCAAGCCGTAAACCGACATGAAAGATTTCCCGATCTTGCCGAATCCTTTCGTGCCGACGCCGGCGGTCAGAATACCGAGAACGGCAAGTCCGCCCGTCACGTAAGCCATCGGCATTGCGAGGGAATTTCCCGTAGCGAGACAGAACACCCAGAACACGAACGCAAACAACGCGAACGCCCAGACAAGCCCGCCGAAAATCCCTTCCGCGATCTCTCCTCTGCCGAAATGCTGAACGGCTTTCATGATCAGGCTGACGGCGATCTGCACCGTTCCGAGCCCGAGACACCATAACAGAATGGCGGGGATATTGATCCCGGCGATGGTCGCGGGGGCTTCCACCGCATCGAGGTATTGCATATAGAAAGCGTTGTATCCTTCCCCGAGCGTATTCCGCAGGATCGCGAACCCGAGCCAGGAATCGAACAGAACGCCGAAGGCGATCGCGAAGAACCCGCCGTAGGCAAATACCTTGGAAAGCCGTTGCACGGTCGCCCCGTCCCGCTGTTTCGCCGCAAAGAGAAACCCGCCGACGATCATCAGCACGCCGTATCCGACGTCCGCCATGATCAATCCCATGAACAGGGAAAAGAAGAATGCCATCACCCCGTTCGGATCGAGCGCGCCGTATGCCGGCGGCGAATACATATTGGTAACGGCTTCGAAATTTCTCGTTACTTTTTTATTTTTCATCAGCGTGGGCGCAAACTCGTCCCGTGGGACGGGGGTAAACTCCGCATATGCGCCGGGGCACGCCGCCATGATCTCTTTTTCTACGTTTTCCGCGGCTTCCGTCGGGACCCAACCTTCCGCCACGACTGTTTTCTCCGTTTTACCGAAGCCGTTCGCCGCCACTCTTTTCTCTTGCAAAAAAGCGAGATAATCGGCATATAGCTTCAGATCTTTTACGGAAGAAGCAAAGGCGCACAACTCGTTTATCTTTTCTTCCGCCTGTTTTTTTAACTTTTTTTTCTCGCCGTACAACGAATAAAGTTTTTCTCCGGCGGTAAAATCCCCGTCGAACGGACACCGGTTAAAACCGACTTCGGACAGAGACGCGTCGAGCGTTGCGGCGTCCTCTTTATGACACACCGCAACAAACACCGCCCCGTTTCCGCTCTGTCCGACCGTTTCGAACGAACAGCCTTCGATCGAAAACAGAAGTTCCGCCGCCCGCGCGGCTTTGTCGAACGGCAGGATCCCGAGACGCACGGACGCGAACGCCGTGTCGCGGTAATCGGAAAATTTGCCCTTCAACGAGTCGTAAGCCGAATAGGCGCGGATCGTACCGGAGATCTTTCCTTCCTCGTTTTTCAACGCCGTGAGCGCGGAAGAAATCTCGTCTGCCGCGTTCATCACGCCGCGCATTTCGCCGGCTCTCCCGCCCATGGCGAAAAATTCTTCTCTCGTCACGCCGAAACCGTCTTTCTCGATCGCAACCCCTTTCTTTTTCGCTTCGTCCGCAAGGATATCGATCAGAAAAGCAAGCGTTTTCTCCGTTCTGTCGAGTTCGGCGGATATGGAGCCGTCGTCTTCTTCCGAAAAAACAAGGGATCCGAGCTCGCGCGTTTTTTTCAGCTGCGCGGCGCCCGTTTTCTGCAATGCGTCGAGAAGTTTTTCTTTGTCGGCGGCAGCGAGGACGACGGTCATCGTCGACATTTCCGCTATTGCCATGCCTTAAGCCTCCCGAAAATTTCTTCGGACAATTTTTCCGCTTCGGCGGTTTTTTCCGAAACGAGCGTTTCGCACTCCTTTCCGGCTTCCGCAAGCGCTTCGTCGAATTCTCTGTCTGCTTCCATTGCGGCGGTCCTCACGGCAAGTTGTTTTGCCGCCCGCGCGTTCTTGACCGCGGCATCGATCTTTTCGGCACTCGCCGCATCCGCCGAACGCCTGATTTCGGCGGCGTTGTTCTCGGCGGCGCGCACCTTCTCGTCGACTTCCGCCTCGGTTTTTAAAATTTCCTGTAAAACTTCTTCAATCATTCCGACGATCTCCGCTAAAAAAGGAGCCTGTCCCTGCGAGAAAGTATACTTCTTCCGCAAATGACAGACTCCACCTAAAAACCGTATTTCTTTTCATTTTAGAACGTGGTTATCCGACAGCGACTCACCCGCGCCCGAAAACGGCACGTTAAAACGCGAATCACTATAATCATTATACCCGTTGCGGGTTTCTTTGTCAAACTCTTTTTGTGAAATTTTCGGAAAACTCTCCCGCCCGCGTCCGCATTGCGGATGTTTTCCCGAAAAAACGTCGGTACCGGGCGAAAAACGGCGCTTCCGGAAAATCCGTCCTGCGGCTATCCGGTTTCTCCCGGATCAGAACGTGAAATCGTAACAGCCGCCCGGCAAAGAACGACGGAACGAACCGACGGAAAATTCCGCCGTCGTACCGTACGGGATCTCCACGTGACATACCGTTTTTCCGCCCTCTCTTTTCCAGCGGGAAACGATTTTTCCCCGCACCGTCTTCAGCGAACAGTTCACAAAATCGATCTCCGCCGGCATGCGCGGGCGTATCGTAACGCGATCGCACCCGAATGCGTCGGCATCGATGCGGATCCCGCCTAAAAACGCATAGAAAAAAGCATCGTAACTTCCGAACATCGGGTGATCGAAGGAATCCATTTCGTCGGACATCTCGCTTTCCCAACGCTCCCAGACGGAAGTCGCGCCGTTTTCGACCATGAATCCCCACCCGGGATATTCCTTATTCTTCAGGATCGCAAGGGCTTCGCTTATATAGCCGAACTCGCCGAGCACGTAAAACAAATGGCGATACCCTACGTTCCCGCACGAAGAATGATACCCTTTCGCGATCACGTCCTTCACGACGTTTTCCGCGATCGCAGCCCTGTCTTTTTCGGGAGCGATCCCGAGCGTAAGCGACATGGAATTTTCCGTCTGCGTTCCGTTCGCGTAAGTTTTTCCGTGCGGATCGTAATAAGTTCCGTTGATCGCGGCTTTTATCTCTTCCGCCTTTTCCGCGTAATACGTTTCGTCTTCTTTTTTCCCTGCGATCTCTGCGATCCTACGCATGATTTTCAGATGCCAGAAAAGAGAAATCGTCGAGATAAAGAACTTATCGGCGGG
>CABUWK010000022.1 GCA_902495325.1 uncultured Acidiphilium sp. | reverse complement strand
CCGTCCTGCCGATCTGCCAGATCACGTCCTTCACCGTCGTTTCCGCCTCTTCCGCTTCGAACTTGAAGGCGATCGCCCAGCGGGGGAATTTATCGGTATAGCCGAGCTCTTCCCGCAAAGCGGTTTCGTTCACCTTCACCACCGCGCCGTCCGTCAGCACGTCGATTTTCTTGCGCTCCACTTCGATCTCGTCGATCGCGGCATTCACTTCGTCGAGCGTTTTGCAAACCCGGAGGAAAGGATACACCTTGAACTTGTTCTCCTTCAGAAACGAAAGGATCTCTTCCTGCGAGGAAAGCTTTCCTTCGCTCATGTAATTCACGTTGTAAAACAAGATTTCCGGGTGGCGTTTCTCGGTCACTTTCGGGTCGAGATTGCGGATGGCTCCCGCCGCTGCATTACGCGCATTTTTTAAGGGTTCGTCTGCATTTTTATTATATTTTTCAAGAACCGAAAGACGGATCACCGCCTCGCCCTGCGCCTCGAGAACACCAAGGTAGGGAATGGTGAGCGGGAATGACTTTATCGTTAAAACCTGAGCCGTAACGTCTTCTCCCGTAACGCCGTTTCCCCGCGTGGTCGCCCGCACGAATTTTCCGTTTTCATAGGTCAGACACACGGTAAGCCCGTCGAATTTATACTCCACGGTATACGTCGGATCGCCGATTTTCCGCACCCGGCGGTCAAAATCCGCGATCTGCTCTTCCGTTACCGCTTTATCGAGAGAATAAAGACGGGAAATATGATCGTGTTTCCGGAATGCGGAGATCGGATCGCCCCCGACCCTTCTCGTGGGCGAATCTTCATACCGTTCGCCGCGCTCGCCCTCGAGCGTTAAAAGCTCGTCGTACAGCCGATCGTATTCCCTGTCCGGCACGGAAGGATTATCGAGCACGTAATACTCGTGCGCATATCGGTTCAGAAGGTCGACAAGCTCTCTCATTCTATCCATGATTCTTCTCCGTAAAACATTTTAAAATTTACGATATATTCTGACATTTTATTATATTTTATGTATCTCGCAACAGTTTATTCGCTCACAATTTCGATCGGTGCGAGCCTCACAACGAGAGACTTGATCCCGACCCCCTGAAACGCGATGTCCGCGATCAGTTCTCCGCCGGAATCCTTCGTCTGGATCACCGTTCCTTCGCCGAATTTGCGATGGCGGACCTTCACGCCGGAACGGATTTTCGTCACGTCGGCACCGCCCTGCGAACCGGACTTCGCCGCGCTTGCCGCATTTGCAGACGTTCCGCCCCAAGCCGAACGATACGAGGACGCATATCCGCCGCTCGTTTGCCGACGGGCGGAATTTCCCGTGCCGTACGAAGACGAATTTCCCCCGTACGACGACCCGTACCTGCCGGACTGCCCGTATCCCGGATCTCCGTTAGAATACCCGCTTCCCCCATACGAACTCCCGGGTTCCCGGAAGCCGTAAAACGAACCGGAAGAGCCGTAAGAGGAACGCCCGCCGTAAGACGAACCGCCTCTTGCCCCGTTGCCGTAAACTACGTCATCATCGTCGCGGCGATAGGAATTATCCCGCGGCGAATAATAATTGTTCTGCTTTTTTACCGTACCGAGAACGGGCGCGAGTTCGTCGAGAAATTCCGACTGCGCGGTCGGTCTGCGCGAACCGTACAGGAATCTGCTTTTCGCCCTCGTGAAGTACAATCGTTTTTCCGCACGGGTGATCGCGACGTACATCAGCCTGCGCTCTTCTTCGAGATCGGACGGATTGTCGTAAGCGCGCGCAACGGGGAAAATTTCCTTATCGAGCCCGCACACAAACACGCAGGGATATTCAAGCCCTTTCACCGAGTGAACGGTAGCGAGCGTTACAAACTCCCCTTCGTTGATCTCGTCCGTATCCGAACTCAGCGTTACGGAATTGAGGTATTCCGACAACGGAGCCTCCGGATTCGCTTTGTAAAATTCCTCCACGGAGTTGCGGAATTCGTCGATATTTCTCTTCTTGTCCTCGTTCTCCGAAGTGTCTTCCGCAAAGCAGGACATAAAGTCGGTATCGTCGATCACCTTTTTCACAAGGTCGGGAAGGCTCAGGTTTTCCTTTGCCACGATCAGGTCTTTCAGCACGTTTTTAAATCCTGCGATCTTGTTTTTCGCCCCTTCGTTTACGGGAAGCGACGCAACGTCGTAAACGCCGTCAAATACCGAAAACCCGTTTTCCGCCGCATAGTTCGTAAGGGCTTCCACCGATTTCGCGCCGATCCCGCGCTTCGGCACGTTGATCACGCGGAGAACGGCTTCGTTATCGAGGGGATTGCAAAGAATTCTTAAATACGCCGTCAGATCTTTGATCTCCTTTCTCTCGAAGAATTTGAAACCGCCGTAAACTTTGCATGGGATCCCGTACTTCATAAACTCCTGTTCATACGAACGGGAAAGCGCGTTGATCCTCATTAAAACGGCAAAATCGGAATACTTATACCCGCGGGATAAAAGCGTTTTGATCTGAATGGCGGTATACTGCGCTTCGCCCGCCTCGTCTTCCGCGCAATACAGCTCGGCTTTCACGCCGTCGTCGTTTGCCGTCCAGAGGACTTTACTCTTCCGGTTTTCGTTGTTTGCTATGATGGTATTGGCAAGTTCGAGAATTTTTTTCGTGGAGCGGTAATTCCGTTCGAGCTTAAAAACTTTCGCCCCTTTGAAATCTTTTTCGAACCCCAAGATATTATTGATATCCGCTCCGCGCCAGCCGTAAATGCTCTGATCGTCGTCGCCGACGGCGAAAATGTTTCCGTGCACGCTCGACAACAGTTTCACGATCTGATACTGAACGACGTTCGTATCCTGGAATTCGTCCACGTGGATATAGCGGAATCTGCCGGCGAATTTATCGAGCGCTTCGCGGTTTTCGGCAAGCAGATGATAGGTTTTGATGAGAAGATCGTCAAAATCGAAAGCGTTGGATTTTTTCAGCTCTTCTTCATACGCTTCCATGATCTTAACGTAATTCCCGAGATTTCTCAGGTGTTTGTTTTCCGCCTGAAATTCCTCGACATCCATATCTTTGTTCTTTCTCGCCGAGATCAGGTTTTTTACCGTTTTGAAATATTCGTCCGCCTCGAGCGAAAGTCCCGCAATGATCCTTTTCAGAACCTTTTCTTTGTCCGTTTCGGAATAAATGGAAAAATCGGAATCGTAACCGATGGAAGAGGCGCAGACGCGCAAAATGCGGACGCACATGGAGTGAATGGTGCAAACCCACATTCTTTCCGCACTGTCGCCAACCATGGCGGCGATCCTCTCTTTCATCTCTCCGGCGGCTTTGTTCGTGAACGTGATCGCGAGTATATTGTACGGATCGACGCCGAGGTCGGATACGAGATGAGTGATACGGCTTGTAAGAACGCGGGTTTTTCCGCTTCCCGCCCCCGCGATCACCAGTACCGCGCCTTCCGTCTGCATGACGGGTCCGATTTGTTCTTCGTTAAGTTTTTCCAGATAATCCTGCATAAATACCTCTGTGGTATATCTTTGTTTTCCGTAAAGCTCTCATTCTGTCTTTCCTTCCGGTTATTTTTTGCGGAAGAGACAGACACGGAAAACGCCCGTTCTTTTATTGTATCACGAATGCCCGGATTTTTCAAGCATAACGACCCGTCATTCCTCTTTTTCGTCTTTTTTTCCGCTCCCGAGCCGCCCTGCCCGCGCCTTTTCCGCCCCGCACACCGAACCATAAAAATATGATTTATCCTTAAATAATATAACGATTCCCGTTTTTGATTATATTTATTTTATCAACGTTTCAGAACAAATTCAATCGGAAAGACATAAAATAACAATTCAACGCCTGCACATACAAGCAAAATAGTTTTCAGCGAATGATAAAATAGAAAAAATGATCCTCAATTTTCGCAACGATAAAATAAAAGACAAGACAAAATGCAACCTGCACTTAATCTTGTCTGTTTTAAGTTTTTATCTCTTTCGGTTATTTATTTTTCTTTTTTGATCCTTTCGATCCCTTCTTTTAACCTTTCGGATAATTGCGGGATATCTCCGTCGTTTTCGACAACGATCGTCCTATCATCCCCATCATAAGCCGAATAATCGAATTGCCGCGAAGCGATTTCTCTCGCCTGCTCTTCCGTTCTGCCGTCCCGGGAAACAACGGCGGCAAACCGCGCCCGATCGGGACGTTTCACGATAAACACGAAATCGAAAAGATCGCGATACCCCCCTTCGTACAGCAACGGAACCTCGCAGAAAACAAGATCTCCCTTTGCCGCCGAAGCGTTTTGCAGCATTTTTTCCATGATCGCCGGATGCGTGACCGATTCGAGCTTTTTCTTTGCTTTTTCGTCGTAAAACACAAGTTCCGCGATCGCCTTCCGGTCGAGAAATAGTTTACCGTCTCTTTCAATCGGTTTCACGCCGACCTTTCCGGACACGAGGGACACAAACCCGTCGTCCGTGAGAAGTTCCCGATACGTTTCGTCCGCGCCGAAAACGGGATACCCGAAAGAGGACAGGATCCCGATCGCGGTCGATTTTCCGCTGCCGATCCCGCCCGTTACCGCAACGAGCGTTTTCCCGCTTTTTCTCGCCTTTTCCGGAGATCCCGCAAGAACCCCGATCCCGTTATTTCGCATCGAACCACCTGTCGCCGCATTCCGTTTCCACGGTCAACGGCACGGAAAGCGAAACCGCCCCTTCCATTTCTTCTTTCAGAATTTTTTTCACCTGCTCGACCTCGCCCGCTTCCGTATCGACAAGCAATTCGTCGTGCACCTGCAAAATGAGTTTCGATTTCAGTTTTTCCTCTTTCAGCCGTTTCGCAACGCCGAGCATGGCGATTTTTATGATATCCGCCGCAGTTCCCTGCAAGGGCATATTCATCGCGGCGCGCTCGCCGAATGAACGCAGGTTGAAATTGGGAGAATTGATCTCCGGGATCATGCGTTTTCTACCGAGCATCGTTTTTACGAAGCCGTGTTCTTTCGCAAACGCCACGTTCGAATCCATATACTCTTTCACGCTCGAATAAGTTTCGAAATATTTTTTGATATATTCGCCCGCTTTTTTCGGGGAGATCTTCAATTGTTTTGCCAGACCGAAATCGGAAATGCCGTAAATGATGCCGAAATTTACCGCTTTTGCGTTGCGGCGCATTTCCGGGGTCACGCTTTCGAGCGGCACGCCGAACACCTGAGAAGCCGTTAAGGCATGAATGTCTTCTTCGTGAAGATAGGCGTCGATCAGCGGCTTGCAACCGCTGAAATGAGCGAGAAGCCTTAATTCGATCTGCGAATAATCGGCGCCGACGATCTTCCCGTTTTCGAATGAGGAAACGAAAAGCTTACGGATCTCCTTTCCTTCTTTCTCCCTCACGGGAATATTCTGCAAATTCGGTTCTTTGGAAGAAAGCCGCCCTGTCGTCGTGAGCGTCTGATTGAAACAGGTGTGAACGAGCCCCGTTTGTTTATCGATCAGCGGACGGAACCCCTCGATATAGGTGGAATAAAGTTTCTGAAGCCTGCGGTATTCGAGGATCATCGGAACGATCTCATGCTCGTCTTCCAGCGATTCGAGAACGTCCGCATTGGTGGAATACCCGCTTTTCGTCTTTTTCCCCGCTTTCAGCCCCAGTTTTTCAAACAGAACGATGCCGAGTTGCTTCGGGCTGTTCGGATTAAACGGTTCCCCCGCGATCTCTCTGATTTTATCGAGAAGAACCTTGATCCTTCCGCCGAAATCCGCAGACATCCGATCGAGCGCATCCACGTCGATCTTGAATCCGTTTACTTCCATTTCGTAAAGCACGTCCGCAAGCGGCAGCTCGAGATCGCGGTAAAGAGAGCCCATCCCCTCGCTTTCCAGTTTTCCGGAAAGCTCTTCGTGTACGCGGAAAAGAGCAAACGCGGGGCAATCCCAGCTTTTTCCGAGGCGGAAAGCAAGATCTTTCGCCGTTTCCTGTTTTCCGTCAAACTCGGCAAGATAATTTTCGATCTCGCAGTCGTCCGCTTTTGCGCGAAGAGAAATTCCGAACAGATCGAGTTCGTGGCGAAGATCTTTTTTCCCGTAAACGACGGCGCGGTTATCTTCGTTCCCGAAAAGGCTTTTCAAAGCAATCAGAATCTCGTCATACCCGAAACCGCGGTCGAAAAAGTCTTTCCTTACGCGGAAAAAGTATTCTTTCTTTCCGTCGTAAACATGAACGCCGTTTTCATCGGAAACATAGGCAAAATTTTTACCGTCGATTTTTGTCGCCACGGACAAATCTTCCGCTTCAACCGTTTCCGGAAGCGTTTCCCCTTCCGGTTTTTCCCCGACCTCTCCGCCTTCCCCTTCCCGGGCGAAAATTTCTTCCCGTTTTACAAGGCTTCTCAGATCGTAAGCGAGAAAAGCGGTTTTTGCCGAATACGGGAAAGGAAAAGAAAACGCAAGGTCGCCGAGCGAGAACGGGATATCCTGCGTCGTGTCGATCGTGGCGAGTTTTTTGGAAAGAAAAGCGATCTCGCGGGAATTTTCCGCTTTTTCTTTCAGCTTTCCTTTCAGCTCGCCGATATGATCGTACATATTTTCCAGCGTGCCGTACGTCTGCACCAGAGAAATCGCCGTTTTTTCGCCGACCCCCGCAATGCCCGGGATATTATCCGAATTATCTCCCATCATGCTTTTCAGATCGATGATCTGCAACGGTTCGATCCCCGTTTTTTCTTTGAAATTCTCGCTGGAATACACGTCGAGTTCCGAAATTCCCTTGCGGGTGAAATACACGCTCGTCGTTTCGTCCACCAGCTGAAAACTATCTTTATCGCCCGTAATGATCACCGTCGGCACGGAAAATTTCTTCGCCGCGCTGCCGATGATGTCGTCCGCCTCGATCCCGGCTTTTTCGTAACGACGGATGCCGATCGCGTCGAGAAGCTTTTTCATCACGTCGATCTGCGGACGGAGATCGTCCGGCATCGGTTTCCGCGTACCCTTATACTCCCGGTACATCAGATGGCGGAAGGTCGGCTCTTTGCGGTCGAACGCGACGAGCATATACGAAGGCGAAACGTCCCCGATCATCTTAACAAGCATATTCACGAACGCGAAAACGGCGTTTGTGGGCGTTCCGTCCTTCGCGGACATGGGCGGCGTTGCATAAAAAGCACGATTGATCAGGCTGTTGCCGTCGATCAGTACAAGTTTCTCCATAAAAAAATTTCCTTTATATTCGATAGTAAAATCCTTGATTTTTTGATCCGGATATGTTATTATAGTTAAGCGGTTTGAAGATAATATTATTATCTCACATTTTGCGGAAAAACGCAAGCGATTTTAAAAACCGTTCGCTATGCCGCTGTGGTGGAATTGGCAGACGCGCGGGACTCAAAATCCCGTGGTAGCGATACCGTGTCGGTTCGACCCCGACCAGCGGCACCAAAAAAGAGCAACAGGCTTATGTCTGTTGCTCTTTTTTTATACCGTCTCCCGGACACACAAACCGAAATAAGCAATTTGCATTTCCGCTAACGGAAGGATGATCCGGCAATTTTGCAAATCTCTCCGCCCCTACCGACAGCCGGACTTTCCTTCTATTTCTTTCCGTCGGGATCGCATAACATATTCCTCAAAAATCTCGGATAATCCCGCTTTCCGTTGAATATTGCCTGAATGTACACCCTTCTTTCCGTCATATCCGTCGTATAAAAAATAAGATATTCTTTATAAACAAGAAACTTATATCCCATAGCCAAAAGAACCCTGTCTATCGGATTTGCCCCTTTTCCCGGCATTTCCTCGAGTTTAAAACAAACAGCAACCAACTCTTCGATAAATTTTTTCGCAATTTCTTTATTACGCGATTGTTCTGCGATATAAGTTGCAACGTCACGCAAATGCCCCTTTGCGGTATCGGTAATGTTTATCGTAAATTTCATAAATCAAGACCGTCAATTTCTTCGCACACTTCATCCGCCGCCGAACGCAGAGGCTGAATTCTGCCGAGTTTAATATCGTCCTGAGACTGCGCCAACTGCGTATAAATTGCCAACCTGTCCCGCAATTCGTCGATCGTGCGTTGCTGTTCCATAAAGTCCGAATGGCTCAACAGAACAGTATCTTCCCTGCCGTTTACCGTAATCGCAACAGGATTACGGTGTGCAAGAGCCGATATCTCCGCATAATTTGTCCTGATATCCTTCGATGGTCTTATCGATATCTCGCCGTTCATACTCTCCTCCTTTACCGGTAGTAATATTATACCACAATTTGACTACCATGTCAACCATAACATGTTTTTTGCGAAAAATTTATCCTTACCAACTTCGACCGATTCTAAAACCATTGAAAAACCGCTGCCGGTATGATATAATATAAGTGAGAAAACTTGCCTGCAAGGGTTTTGGAGCGCAATATTTCATCAAAACGGCTGTTATTGGCGCCGGCAAATAACAAATTGCGCCGGCAATGCAAAAATTTATTTTTGCAAGCCGTTGACGATATAATATAAGAGAGAAAACTTGATTTGATATCCTGAAAAATATCACCGGGGAGAAGACATGACCGAGCTATACGACCTTCGTTTTAAAGGAACGTTCACAGATTACCAGCAAAGAATATTAAACGAAGCGGACAAATTTCTCGAAAACGGAAAAATCAATATCGTGGCGGCGCCCGGCAGCGGCAAAACGATACTCGGGCTCGAACTGATCCGCAGGCTGAACTCTCCGTGCATCATTCTGTCCCCCACAACGGCGATCCGCGAACAGTGGGGAACCAGATTCAAAGAATCCTTTCTCGAAGACAAGAACGATTTCCCGTCTCTGTTCTCCAACGATCTCCGCAGGATCGCAACGATCAATTCCATCACCTATCAGGCTTTGTACTCCGCGGTCGAAAAACAACCGATCCGGGAAAAAGACGAATACGATTATTCCGATCTCGATCTTTTCGCAACGATAAAAAAAGCGGGCATCGGCACGATCTGTCTCGACGAAGCCCACCATCTGAAAAACGAATGGCAGAAAGCGCTTGAAAAATTTATTTCCGCTCTCGGATCCGGCGTTAAAATCATTTCCCTGACCGCAACGCCGCCCTACGATTCCGACGTTGCGGCATGGGAGCGTTATAGTTCCGTTTGCGGCGAAATAGACGCGGAGATCTTCGTCCCAGAACTCGTCGGTCAGAAAACCCTTTGCCCGCACCAGGATTATATTTATTTCAATTATCCCGACATGAAAGAAACGGAATACTTCCGCGAACACACGAAACACGCCATGACGGCGTTGGGTTTACTCGGCAAGTCGGACGTCTTTTCCGTTTTAAGCGAAACGCTGAACCATCGCCCGCAAGCGGATTACGATTCCTTTTTTCTTCCGCAAAAGGTTATACCGCCCTGCTTTCCCTTCTGCAATACTACGGATACGAGGTCGATAAAAAACTTATAAAACTTCTCACGGCGAAAAGAGGATTGCCGAAACTCGATCTCGCATATGCGGAAACGGCGATCCGTTTTCTTCTCGAAGGAGACCTGATAACGGAAAAGCAGAAGGAAGAAATCGTTGCCGTTCTCAGAGAGAATTGCGTTTACGAGAAAAAGAAGGTCAACCTGTTGCTTAACGACCGCCTGAAGCGCACGCTGATCTCATCCGTAGGAAAACTCGACAGCATTGCCCGCATCGTCGGCGCAGAGCTGTCTTCCATGAAAGAAAAACTCCGGATGCTGATTCTTACGGATTATATCCGGAAAGACGATTTATCCCGCGTCGCAACGGAAGAAAAATTTTCTTCGGTGAACGTCGTAAGCATTTTCGAAACCGTGCGCCGCACAAATCCGGATGCAAAACTCGGGGTCCTGTCCGGCACGCTCGTCATTCTTCCCGCCTCGGTCGACCTGTCGGAAACAAAATACAAAGCTGAGCCCCTTGCGGAAACGGAATACGTCGTTGTGAATTTCGGCGGAGACACCCGCCGGTCGGTGGAATTTGTCGGAAGCCTTTTCGAAAAAGGGCTTATCACAGTTCTGGTCGGGACAAAATCTCTTCTCGGCGAAGGATGGGATTCCCCCTGCATCAATTCCCTGATCCTTGCAAGTTTCGTAGGAAGCTTCGTTCTTTCCAATCAGATGCGCGGCAGAGCCATCCGCACCGATAAAAACGACCCGGACAAAACGGCAAACATCTGGCATCTCGTCACCGTCGAACCGGAGCACCTGTTTTACGAAAAAGCGACGGATCGGGTCATGGCATATCTCGGTCGGGATAAAAACGAAATCGAGTCTTACGACTTCGAAGTTCTGAAACGCCGTTTTACCGCTTTTATGGGTCCCGATTACAAAAGCGGCGTAATTCAGAGCGGAATCGAAAGGATCTCCGTCATACAACCGCCTTTCGATAAACGCGGATTCGAAAGGATAAACGAGCAGACGCTCGCCTTGGCGGCAAATCGGGAAGACGTGAAAAACAAGTGGGGAAATCAGGTAATCCGCGGAAATTACCGGGTCGGCGCGGAAATCGACATTCCGGAGGAAAAACGCGTCCCTCCCTTCTGTTTCACGAATTTCGGTCTTTATTTTCTGCTTGCGCTGACGGAAGGGCTTTGCGTTGCCGCCGCGGTCAGATCGTGCATTCTGTCCAACCCGGTCGCCATTGCGGTAAGCCTGCTCTTCACTCTCCTCATGGCATTTCCACTGGCGCTCGGCATCAAAAAATTTCTCGTTCTCACAAATCCGGCAAAATCCTTTGCCATGCTCGGCACCGCCGTTTACAGAGCGCTTTGCGAATGCGGGCTGATCTCGTCGGGCGCATCGGTGATCACGACAAAGGACAAAAACAATCTCTTCGTCTTTATGCGCCTGCAGAAAGCGAGCATTCACGACCAGAACGTTTTCAATACCGCGATCACGGAATTGCTGTCTCCCATAGAGAATCCGAAATACATCATCATCGCAAAAAACAGCAGACAAAAATACAATTACGCCCTGTCGTTTGCCTGCCCGACGGAATTATCGAAAAACAAAGAATGCGTACGCATTCTCGCGGCAAATCTCGAAACGTTTGCGGGGCGGTTCGAACCGGTTTACACCCGCACGGAAAACGGGCGGGAATTCATACTGAAGTGCAGAAGAAATTCTTATATCACCTTTAACAGAAGAATGATCGATAAAAAGTTCAGAGTTTCGGATCTGGAATCATAAGCCTGTTCCGGAGACGGGCATAAAAACCCCGGAAACGGTCGGTAACCGATCGTTTCCGGGGTTTTATCGATTCTTCTTTGTTCTTTCCCTCTTCCGGACGGAAAACTCCGGCACGGAGAAAGAACGGATTTTATGCCCTCGGTTTTCTCAATTCGTCAAGTTTATCCGAGATCAAAGCAAACGCCTTTTCCGCGTCCTCTTCGTCGCCGACAGCCGTTTCCATCGGGCAGAGACCCGTTTTATCGCGATTCAGTATTTTGTCGGTCGCAACGCCGCAGGAGCATTTTACCCCGTGCGATTCCAGCGTTTCTCTCCCCTTTGCGGAAAGCACTTCGGCATACACCTCGACGACCCCCGCCTTCACGAAAAGCATCGCGGCAGCTTTGCCGACCACTCTGTCCGCGGCGGAAAAGCCGGTAAGGTCAACCCCTTCGCGGAGAAAATCGACCATAGGCGCAACGCCGCGTTTCGTACTTTCGATCGTTTTTTCGCCTTTGCACAGCACGAGCGATTTCTCCCCCGCAAGCAAAGCCTTCGCCCTTTCGATATCAGTCATTCTTCTTTTCCCTGTCCGAAAGAACCTTCACGAGAGCAACGACGGCGGGAACGACCATCGCATTGATCAGAAGCCCTGCCCAACCGGCGCGGATCTGCGAAAGGATCATCGCCGGCTTCAACACGGAAACGTTCTGAAAGATCACGACGGAAAGAAGGAAGAAAGCTCTTCCCGCAATCTCGCCGAGAAGAACGGCGGGAAGGGCAAACCATGCGTTTTCCGCGATTTTTTTCGAGAACATTCCGGAAACGAAGGCAAATACGGCAAGTTCCGCAACCATGAACGGCAGACGAGCAAGCGCGGGCATCGGATCGCCGAAGGCAGACGTTACGAGATAACTTGCGATCGGCGCAAGGATCCCCACCCCGAGCCCCCACACGGGACCGAGCAGACAACCCGCAAGCAATACGGGCAGATACATAGGCAGGAATCTCACGCCCGCCTGCGCACCCGCAACGAGGTGCATCAGCTGCGGCAAAAGCACGGCAAGCGCGACAATGCCGACGGAAACGAGGGTTTTTACTGTGATTTTTTTCCCGAAAGCAACCTGTCTCCGGGTAAGTATCGATTCGATCATTCTTTGTTTCTCCTTGTAAAGTATTCGGATATTGTTTTCATTTTCCGTTGTTGTTTTACGCCGAACGGACAGCGCCGGTCGCAATGCCCGCATTTTAAGCAGGCGTCTGCCTTAACGGCAAGTTTTTCGTAATGGTTTTCCGCCATTTTATCTCCCGCAAGCGCGAGGTCGTAATATTTGTTCACGATGCCGATATCGATCCCCGCGGGGCACGGCTGACAATGGTTGCAGTAAACACAGTTTCCCCTTGCTGCTTCCGGGGTAAAGTTCCCGATCGCGGAATAGTCGTTTTCTTCCCTCGGCGAGCCGATAAAGCCAAGCAGTTCGTTCAGATCGTCAAGCCCTCTCACGCCGGGAACGGCGGATAAAACGGCGGGGCGATCGAGCACGTATTGCAGACACTGATTTTTCGTAAGTGCCTTCCGGAAAGGAGAAGTCGCGTCGGAAAGAAGCTGACCGCCGTGAAACGGTTTCATCACGGATATGCCGACTCCTTCTTTCTCGCAACGGCGGAAGAGCGCCGCGCGCTCGGCGGTCGTACCGATGCTGTATTCGTCGCCGCATTCGAGATCGTAAGCGGGATTGATCGAAAACATCATCATATCGATCTTTCCCGTATCGATCAGCTTATTTGCGACCGACGGCGTGTGAGACGAAAAACCGATGTGTTTCACGATCCCTTTCTCTTTCAGATCGGAAACAAAATCGAAAATGCCCTTTCTTACGATATCTTCCAGATCTTCCTCTTCGTCAACGCAGTGCAGAAAACCGAAATCGACGTAACCGGTACCGAGAAGCCCGAGCTCTTTTTCAAAGGTTTTCCGGATGAGAGACAGGTCTCTCGACCAGCCGTACTCGCCGTTTTCTCCGTACACCGCACCGAAGTGAAGCTGAAAATAAATATTTTCCCGCCGCCCTTTTATCGCTTTCCCGAAAGGCTTGTAAACGGCGGCTCCGCCCGCGCACAGATCGAAGAAATTGATTCCGTTATCGATCGCGGTCGCAATCGTTTTTTCGATCTCCTCCGGCGCGGCGTTATGAAGGCTGCCCGTGCCGATCCCGAGAGACGAGAGTTTCTCCTCTCCCCTCGGCAGTTTGCGGTATTCTCTCAACTTTCAAACTCCTTTGCGACCTTTTGCAGCAACTCCCTGATCGGCAGATGCTGCGGGCAGGCTTTTTCGCACTTTCCGCAGCGGATGCAATCGGAAGCTTTTCCGTTGTGCTTCGTAAACACCTCGTCGTAATAATAGTTCGCGTTCCAGTCGTGATACACCTGCATGGAATTCATGCAGGAAAACAGATCGGGAATGGAAATTTTCTTCGGGCAACCGTCCGTACAATAGCGGCACGCCGTACACGGGATCAGATGCATCGAACGGAAAATATCGCAGACCTTATCCACCGCTTCTCTTTCTTTCCCGTCGAGAGGGCGGAAATCCTTCATAAAAGAAACGTTATTGCGAAGCTGCGCGAGATCGCTCATACCGGAAAGGACCATCATGATCCCGTCGAACCCGGCGGCAAAGCGGATGGCGTAACTTGCGGGCGATCCGCCGTGAAGATCTTCCAGCACTTTTTTTGCATTTTCGGGCAGATTCACGAGGTTTCCGCCCTTTACCGGTTCCATCACGATGACGGGTTTCCCGTGCTTGCGGCACACCTCGTAACATTTTTCGGACTGCACCGCCGGATCTTTGAAATCGACGTAGTTCAGCTGGATCTGCACGACTTCCACCTGCGGATATTCGGTCAGGATCTCGTCAAGCACTTCCGCCGTATCGTGGAAAGAAATACCCACGTGCTTCACCTTTCCCGCCGCTTTCAGCTCGAACGCATGCTCGTACGCGTGGCATTTTTTATATTTCTCGAATATGCTTTTGCTCTGCGCGTGCATCAGATAAAAATCGAAATACTCCACCCCGCAGGACTCGAGTTGTTTTTTAAACAAAGGCAGAATATCCTCTTCTTTCTGAAAAAGGCTTGTGGAAAGTTTGTCCGTCAGAACGAAACTCTCCCGCGGATATCTCTTTGCGATACACTCGCGGATCGCCGTTTCGCTCTGCCCGCCGAGATATACCCTCGCCGTATCGAAATAATTAAAGCCTTCCGCCATAAAGATATCGACCATCTGCGAAAACTGCCCGAGATCGACTTCGTTTCCCTTCATCGGCAAACGCATACAGCCGAACCCGAAATTCTTTTTCACCTTTTCGAATGACATACCGTTCTCCTTTATTCGTTTTCTCCGATCCACTGCCCGATCGCGTTTTCCGCCCCGAAAACTTTGCAACCTTGGATCGCCAGTCCCTTTTTCACCTTAGCCGAAGGGCACGTTTTCCGGAGATCGGCTTCGCTTGCGCCCATGCCGCTTCCTTCATGCGTGCAGAAAGGCAGGATCGTTTTTCCCGAAAAATCATACTTCTCGAGAAAGGCAAACACCGCCATCGGCATCGTGTTCCAGTAATTCGGATAGCCGAGATAAATCGTATCGTACCCGTCGAGCGAATCCGGACACCCCGTAAGTTCGGGGCGTACTTTATTGCGCTGATCTTTCCGTGCCTCCTCGATACAGTCGTTATATCCGTAAGAATACGGATTCTTCTGTTCGATGCGGATCAGATCCGCACCCGTCCGCTTTGCGATCTCCCGCGCGACGATCTCCGTATTGCCGGTTTTCAGATCTTTGATCTGTCCGCCGACATAGTTTTCGCCCGCGCGCGAGTAATACGCAACCAATGTTTTCGTCATCGCAACCTCCCGTCTTATTTTTCATCTTTCCCATGCCGCCTTTCAGACCCGGCACAGGACGCGACTAAAGTATAACATGTTTACCGGCAAAAAGGAATCTCCCGTTCGTTCAGGGAGTATAAACCATAAGTTCACACAGAAAAAGCGGGGATCGTTTGCCGGACCCGCCGGCGAAAATCCCCGCCCTCACCTTTAAATTTTCATTTCTTCCGATTCGCTAAGCCCGTCTTTTTCCAGCAGGATCGTTTTTACCTCGTAAGCGGAGAACCGAAGGGCGATCTCGTGTCCGCCGGCTTTCAGAACCGTTTCCGCTCCGGTACGGCTTCCGTTGAACAGGCGTATCACATACCCGTTTCCGTCCGATTTCTTTCTCAACGCCTCAAGGGTGATATTCGGATCCGATACCGAGATCTCCGTATTTTTCCCCTTTCCGCATTTCCGCCCGAGCGGGAAAACGCTGACCGCATAGGGTTTGAAATTAAATTCTTTCGCCCTGCGCTCGAGTTCGTTTTCCTTTGCCACCGTAAGGCGGAAAGAAAAATCGCTCTCTCCCTGATCGGGTTTACGGGTGAACCTGTCGTCCGGAATCAGTTTGCGATCGAGAATAGGGTGTGAACAATAGGTAACGCCGCGCACGAGAGACAGATAAACGGCGCCGTTTTCGTAATGACTGCCGTAAATGCAATCGTTTATGATCTCGAGATATTCTCCGCCCGGTTTTCCTGCGGCGAGATAGCGTTGAGACACGTTTTCTCTCCCGTCCGTAAACAGGGGCTCCGCTCCGAACATCGTCTGCCCGATCAGTTCCGTCTCCCCTTTCGCTTCCTCGCTTACGGGGATCTTCAACTTCACGAACCGATCGCGGTTTCCCATAAACACATTCACTTCCACGTCTACGTGCGGGTTGTTTTTGTATATTTTATAGAAAACGCGCACTCTCGTTTCCCTCTTTTCGAAAAAGGCTTCCACGCCGAGATAAATCTCCCCGTCCTCGACCGCCCGGACGCTCTTCATCCCCTCGAACACGCCGCCCGGTTTTTCGCTTAAGAGGAAAGGTTCCCCGTTCGTTCCGAGCCGTTCCTGCTGAAACGCGCTCATCGCCCAGGGGTCCGCGTTATCCTCGAACATCACGGGCAGAAAGGCATTGCGAACGTATTCCTTCCCGCCGATGCGATAACTTTCCAGAAGCCCCGTTTCCCTGCCGATCCTGACGTATTTATACCCGTTATCGAAAACAAGATCCTGCGGGATCGCTTTCCGGTCGGCTTTTTTGTATTCCGCAAACACCCGGAAGCGATTGACGGAACACGGTTTCAGTTGCGCCTCGAAAACGATCTTCTTTCTCCAGTCGAGATTCACGTTGCTCTCTTCCTTCACCGTCTGGAAACGCACGGGTCTGCCTTCCTCGTCGAAAACAGAAAGGCGGGAAATGTTCTCTTCGCTCCAGTTCTGATCGGCAAGCATAAACTCGCACTCCGTGTTTTCGGTATATCCGTAGGGGCGCGAATTGAAAACGACGATCGGATATTCTCCCTTTTCCGCCGCGGGAAGCTCGTTACACAGGGCAAAGTACGCCTTTGTTTTCAGTTTTTCCGCATCCCACTGCCCGTGCAGCAAAACCCTCAGCCCGTTTTCTTCTCCCGCCTTCACGCAGCTTCCCGGCAGAACGTCGTGAAACTCCGCAGTCATCAGATCTTCGTTTATCTCGTCCGTTTTTTCCGAAGGATAACCCATCAGCCCGTTCATCTCCGCAAGCGAGCAGATCTCTTCCGTAAGGTATAATTCGTTTTCGAGTTTCACGTGTTCCCTTTTCAGTTTTCCGAGCGAAGTATAGCATCCCGGCATCGCGATGCGGAGCGAGCGGTTTTCCTTCCCTTCCGGACGTAAGTTTCCGAAAAAGGTTTCCGGATCGGAATGGATCAGCCGGTATCCGTCCGTCTTTTCGTCGTGGTTTTCGATATCGGTAAGATCTTTATCGCTCGGTCCCCCGCCGTGATTTCCCACACCCCACAGCACGGCAACGCGGCTTTCCGGTTGTTTCTCCGCCCGTTCCAGAATCGTTTGCAGCGATTTCCCGAGCAGCGTGTTATACCCGTCCGTCGCACGCATCACGGCGATCGAACTGCCGTCCGGACCTTCCCACGTAAAACGGGAATGCGCGAGAGGAAGTTCGCCCGCGTACGGTCTGCATACGATATTCCCCTCCTGCCCGCATTTACGGATGATCTGCACGAGCCCGCAGGAATGCCCGAACGCGTCCACGTTGAACGCGATTTCGGGAAACACGCCGAATTTTTCGGTAAAATATTTTTTCCCGTACAGGATCTGCCGAACCATGCTTTCTCCGCACGGCATATTGCAATCGGGCTGCAAAAACCACCCGCCGACGATTTTCCACCTGCCCTCTTTCACGCGGCGTCTGATTTTTTCGAAAAGCTCGGGCGCATAAGTTTCCACATAGCGGTAAGCCGTCACTTCGTTGTGACAGAAAATATAATCGTGCGTTTCAAGCAGTCTGAGGGCGGAAGCAAAAGTCGCTACCGCCGCACTCGCACCTTCCTGCCAGTTCCATTGCCATATCGGATCGATATGCGCGTTACAAATCAAATGTACTTCTTTCATCCTTTCTCTTCCTTTACGATCGTAATGCCGATCCTGTTTCCGACCGAATACGCCGCCACGATCCTCTCTTCCGTCCGCGTGACCGGAGGGATCAGCGGATAGGGCGTATCCGTGTTGAAATTATCTTCCCAACCGCGCTTCCCGAGAAACGTCGACGGTCCGACGTATTCCGTATCGCAGTCGAAATAGCGATGGGGGCCCGCAAGATTTCTGTTTCCCGTGTGCGCGGTCACGGTCAGCTCGTTGTTTCCTTCCGCAATCGCGTCCGTCACGTCGATCTCTCCGCCGTAGGAAAGAAAATTTTTACCGTTTACGGTCAATTCGCACACAGGGTAATCACTCTTTAAAGAAAGCAGAACGCGGTCTTCTTTTGCCTTGTTTTCCGGAAAGAAAAAACTTCCCTCATACAAAACTTTACCGAGATAAAACGGCGCTTCGCTTTCCCGCCCCGGGCATCCTTTTCCGATCGTGCAGCTTTTCACCGAAAAATACTTCTTTCCCTTTCTCTCGCGGAAAGTTCCTTCCGTGAAAAGGGAAAAATTTCCGATCACGTAAACGCTTTCGATTTCCGTTTTTCGGAAATACACGTTACTTTCCGTTTCGAAAGCCGAAATCTCTTTCTTCAGTCCGTGCGTGTCGATGCGGTAAACGAGAGAGATCGTATTTTCTCCGGAGACAGCGAACTTTTTTCCGTCGTATACGGAAATTTCCTCGTGGTAAAATTTCCGGCCCGTTTTCGTTAAAGAGTTCCCGTTCAGTTTTACGTCCGTCAGTTCCTCCGCGCTCTCCGCGGCGATCGCGAGAGTTTCCGGAAGCTCTCCGACCGTAAAACGATATTCCGCCGTCACCTCCGTAACGCTTCCGGTCCCGATCTCCTTGTAAACCGCTTCGTTCACGTCGATAAAGTACCCTTCCGCAACCGTTCTTCCGCAGATCACGGCGCGGCAGATATCGACCGGCAACACGTTATCGCCCGGATAGCGCACGGCGGGATCCCAGAAAACCGACCTGAAATCAGAAAAAATAAAATTATC
The DNA here is from genome assembly GCA_902495325.1 of uncultured Acidiphilium sp. GTDB lineage: Bacteria > Bacillota > Clostridia > Christensenellales > Borkfalkiaceae > UBA10281. The sequence continues at coordinate 17,480 of CABUWK010000022.1, read as the reverse complement.
CGAAAGCGGTAAAGTATTTCCGCTTAACGGGTAATACACCGAAAATTTATCGCCAAGCGTCAGAACGGCGTTTTCTTCTCCGCCGAGACGGAAATATTTCTCTCTGCCGCAAGCGTTCAGATACAGGGTACGCGGATAGCGACAGGTGTTGAAAACAAACAGGATCGTCCCGTTATCCGTTTCCCGCGCGGTGACGACGATATCTTCCGCAGCAAAGCGGCTTTCCCCGTCGTAAATCGTCGCGACGGGAGCTATTCCGTAACAGGCGAACTGCTTTCCGATCTGACCGTTTCCGAGAGACAGCGGATGAATTTTTCCTTCCCGGAACAGTTTTCCGAAAACGTCGTTCCCGTTGGCGACACGCGGCAGTTTTGCCGTGAAAAGAAGGAGTCCGCCCTGCTCCGCAAAGCGGGCAAGCAGGTCGGCAAGCCCTTTTCCGATTTCCGCCCCGTAAGGAAGAATCGCCGTGCGGTACCGGTAACCGCCCGCAACCAGATCTTTTCCTTCCGCATACGCGGAAGATAACACGAACTCGTTTCCGATATGATAATCCGCGCCGATCGCGGCGAGCCTTTGCTGCAACAAGAGGTAATTTACGGTAATTTCGGACAAATCTTCCGTCACACCCATCTCTCTCAGCTTATCCTCGTAAGTACATTTCCCTTGCGGGAGAGGAACGCGCCTGTTGGCATATTTCCCCCAGAACGAACCGATCGGATCGATCAGCAGAACGTCCGTTTTCCGTTTCCCTTCCCGCGCAAGCTCGCCCAAAAAAGAGATGCTTTTCATCCAGCCGGCAAGACAGCCGAAATATTCGAGGTGTCCGGAAAAATCGGGCGGATAATCCCGTTTTCTTCTCCCTCTCAGCGAATAAGCCGACAGGTGAATACATGCCGTGCTCACGCCGTACATCGCCTCGTAAAAGCGGATGTTCAGAAGCTCCCGCGGCGTTGCCCCGTGCCCGGACGCGCCGAATGTTTCGGCAAGAACGTCTTTTTCCCCGGACTGTTCCGCCACGGAAGAAACCTGCTTTAAAAGGGTGAGCGTCGGAAGTCTGTTTCCGAGAACGTCGATCCCGGGAACGGTAAAAGACAAATAGGAAGGCATCACGTCCGCCTGCGTCTGGATCTGAAAATACAGCCCGTCTTCCGCAGCCATATGCCCCGTGAAAACAAGGTCGTTTTCCCTGCACCACGCGCCGAGCTTTCCCGCATACGTTTCGGTATATTTTTTCGCGATCAGTCTGCGGTAATCGTAGCGGACGGCGTCGGAACCGTCCCTCCGATCGATCCGGTACAACACCGGTTTCAAAGAATAACCGTATTCTTCTTCGAAATCGGAAAACAACCCGTCGTAAACGGGATAACCGAAATTCGACAGTTGCGGTTCGTCGGTAAAGATCCCCCCGATCTCTCTGCCGAACAGATCGCCGAGCTCTTTTTTATAACGTTCGTAGGTACAGGCGATAAATTCGTCCACGGCACGGCTTTCGAGCAGATTGGTATAATACGGATTGTATTTCCGGTATGCAACCTTCCCTTCTTCCGGATATTCCGCAATCGTTTCGCATCTCTCGTCGTTTTCCCGCCCTTTTTCCGATAAATCGGAAAATTCGATAAAACTCTGCCGGAAGGATCTATCCTTTTGCGGAACTCTTCCGCCGGCATACCCGCTCGGCCATCCGTTCTCGTCGTACAAAAAAGCATCCATCCCGACGGAATGCGCATAAACGGCGGCATAACGCAGAAACGAAAACCATTCGTCCGAAAAATATTCCGTTTCCAGCCCGCCCCTCGCGTGAAGGATAACGCCTTCATATCCGATCGAACGCATCTCGTCGATCTTTCGTTTCAGTCCCTCTTCCGTCAGTTTTCCGTTCAGAGACCAAAACGCATACACTCTTTTCATTTTCGCAATCAATTCCCTTTCCCTCAGCTACGGGCGATCGTAGTTCAAATCTTTCTCGGTTAACCGAGAGAGATTTGAACCGCATTAAAGCTTGCGGAGTTCAACGCTCTCGCCGAACGCTCCGGAAGCGCCCGTCTCTTCCCTCTCATTTTCTCTGTATCCGCCCGGCAAGGCGGCTTCCGGGTCTCTCCGTTTTTCTCTTCTCAAAAAAAATTTAAAAATTTCCCGATTTCCGATTGATTTTACTTGAAAAACAAAAAGGAATGTTGTATAATGTAATACGTTGCTTAGCGAGGTGTAGCGCAGTTTGGTAGCGCGCTTGGTTCGGGACCAAGAGGCCGTGGGTTCAAGTCCCGTCACCTCGACCAATAAAAAAGGCGGTCATCATTCGATGACCGTCTTTTACTGTTCAGAGGAAAAGATGATAACGGACAGTTATATTCTTGTCGACGATACGGATATTATATATTTTAACCGCACGAAAGCGGAAAACGGCTCTTCTTCCATTATTTACCGTGACGAATGCGGCGCAATGCATGAGATCGATCTTTCCTCCTGCACCGCCAATCGGAACAAGGCGAGCAATTTTCCCGAATGCGTGGGCGAAAGAAACAGCGAAGAATTTTATTTCGTTTTTTATACACCCGGAATTCACACGAAAATCGTATTCCGGAAATCTTTTGTGTTCCGTAGCCGGAAGCGTTTTCTGCACGGAAGCAGAACAACCCGATTTTTACGATTTCAGAACATGCTGTTCCAAACGAATTACACAACTTACGATCTGACCTGAGAACACGGCAGACGATCCGGACAGAGAAAAAACAGGCTTGACATTGTTGTCTTTAACAAACGTCAAGCCTGTTTTCTTTTCTCCGTCAGTCGCTCTGTTTCAGAACGGACACGGCGTCTTTAATGGTTTTTTCGTAAGCTTCTTTGCCGTATTTATCGACTTCGGCTTTGTTCTTTTCGCCGTGGGTGAGACACCCCGCTCCGCCGATACATCCGCCGATACACGCCATACCTTCGATAAAGTTGACGTCCGTCAGATTTCTGCTCTTCTTCATCAGGGCGATCTTGCATTCTTCGATACCGTCGCATACGCAGGGTTTCAGCTCGAAATCGTTGATCCCCTGTTCTTTCATGGCTTCGGTCACGGCGTCGGACAAACCGCCGCATCTCGCAAAGATACGCCCGAAATAGGAAGCATTGTCGAGCACGCCTTCGGGAAGGGTCGTGATGTCGATATCCTTACTGTCAAACAGCGCCTGAAGTTCTTCGAACGTAAGCGCAACGTCTACATAAGGTTTCACTTTTTCTCTCTGCACTTCCGCCTTCTTTGCCGTGCAGGGTCCGATGAACACGATCTTGCAGGGTTCTTCGTTCTCCTTCAGATATTTCGCGATCGCGCCCATGGGCGAGAAGTTATGCGAAATGTTTCCGACCATATTCGGGAAATTCTTTTCGATAAACATGACGAATGCAGGACAGCACGAACTCGTGAGGAAGCCCTTTTCCGCAAGCTCCTTCGATTCGGCAAGCGCGACCATATCGGCGCCGAGCGCGGCTTCTACCACGGTGTGGAATCCGAGTTCTTTCAACCCCGTGATCACCTGCCCGAGTTTCGCATAGCTGAACTGGCTGGAAATAGACGGCGCAACCACGGCAAACACTTTATACTTGGTGTTGTTTTCGCTCTTTTTGATCAGGTCTACGGCGTTTACGATATACGATTTGTCGGTAATCGCGCCGAACGGACACTGATACACGCACGCGCCGCAGGAAATGCACTTCGAATTGTCGATGCAAGCCTGTTTCTCTTCGCCCATGGAAATGGCTTTCACCTTGCAGGCAAGCTCGCACGGGCGTTTGTAGTTTCGGATCGCGTTATAGGGGCAAACCTTCGAGCATGCGCCACATTCCTTACACTTCGTCTTGTCGATATGGGCAACGTGGTGTTCGTCGAACGTGATCGCGCCGAAACGGCAGGCATCCTCGCAACGGTGAGCAAGGCACCCTCTGCAGGCATTCGTGACTTCGTATCCGCCGACGGGACATTCGTCGCACGCGATATCGATCACTTCGATCACGTTCGGATTTTCTTTGTTTCCGCCCATGGCGATCTTTACGCGCTCCGCCAGAATCGCGCGTTCTTTATACACGCAACAACGCATCGTGGGGATCTTGCCCGGCACGATGATCTTCGGAATATCGATCGCGTTTTCCGCAAGCGTTCCCGCCCATGCCTGACGGGCAACTTCGCGCAACACTTTATATTTCAGATGCTGAACTTTCGTATCGAATTTTTTTACTGCCATTTTTATCCTCCGTATTCCTTTCCGTCAGATTCTCGTAAGAACTTCTTTTTCGAAAAATTCTTTTACGGTTTCGGGGCTTACGGAAAAGAAATCCTCGTTAACGGTAACGCAAACGCCCTCGTCGCATTTTCCCATGCAGAAGGTGCCCGCAAGTTCGATTTTATCGGAAAGATTTTTTTCCGCAATCATTTCTCTCAGAGCTTCGACGACCTGACGGGATCCTTTCAGATGACAGGAACTGCCGACGCAAACGGTGATTTTCAACATAAAACTCTCCTCCGTATTTTATTTTCCGGCGGACGTTCCGCCCGCCTCGGTTTCATGATGTTTTTCGATATTTTTGTTTCTGAAATAAATCAGGATCCCCGTCGTAACGAGAATAAGATTCAGGATATAGAACCCGAAAGCGACCCATTTCAGCCAGTTAAGACTCCCCTGGTCGATCAGCGTGAAGATCTTGTTCAGAATCCCGCCGATATACCCGAGGTCAATCAGGCTCATAAACAAAAGGCTTGTGCCCTTCGTGGAACGGGCTTTGTATGCCTTTCTGATATTGAAGGGCCAGGAAGCGCCGAAACATACCACCATGACGATTTCGCATATAGTAGCGAGCGTCGATAACATAAATTATTTCTCCTTTTTCTCCCCTGCGGAGATCCATCCCTGCCGGGGCGGTTTATTCTGTTGTCTGCCGCCGCATTTTTAACGGCGGCAAACATCTTATTACATATCCTTTCTCGTATAATCGGGCAGGATCTGCGGCGAAAGCTTCGTCGGGCGGATCCCTGCGCTTTCAAGTTCCTTTTCAAAGGCTTCCACGTGGCTGAGGGTAAGTTTTCCCGCCTCGTCCGTTTCTTTCGCCCTTTCGGCTGCGGCTTTGCCCGCGTCTCTGCCGAAAACGATCACGTCGAGCAGAGAATTGCCCATCAGTCTGTTTCTGCCATGGATCCCCCCAACGGCTTCCCCTGCGACGAAAAGGTTCTTCACCTTCGTCGTTTCGCAGTTGCCGTCGATATCGATCCCGCCGTTCTGATAGTGAAGGGTCGGATAAACGAGAATGGGTTCTTTCCGGATATCGATGCCGTATTTTTCGAACATGCGGTACATGGCGGGGATCCTGGCAAGGATCGTCCCCTCGCCGCCGATCTTCTCGATCATCGGCGTATCGAGCCACACGCCTTCTCCGTCCGTCGTTTTTACCGAATTGCCTCTCTTTTTGCATTCGCGGATGATCGACGCCGCCGTGACGTCTCTCGTTTCGAGAGAATACACGAACGCCTCGCCGTTTTTATTGACGAGCTGCGCGCCGAGCGAACGTACTTTTTCGGTTACGAGTGCGCCGAAGATCTGCGTGGGCTCCGCAACGCCCGTGGGGTGATACTGAAGGGTATCTGCATAAAGGAGTTTCGCACCCGCTCTGTAAGCGAGCACGAGCCCGTCTGCCGTCGCGCCGTAATGGTTGCTCGTCGGGAAACCCTGATAATGAAGTCTTCCCGCGCCGCCCGTCGCGATGATCACCGTTTTCGCCTTTGCGATCAGGATCTCTCCCGTTTCCATATTCTGCAATACGGCACCCGCGGCATTGCCCTTTTCGTCCTTTAAAATTTCGATCGCCGCCGTGAAATCGATCACGGGGATCTGTCTGTTCAGAACTTCGTCGCGAAGGGTTCTCATGATCTCCGCACCCGAATAGTCCTTGCAGGCGTGCATTCTCTTGCGGGAAGTTCCGCCGCCGTGGGTGGTGATCATGTTGCCGTTTTCGTCCTTATCGAACATCACGCCGAGATCGGAAAGCCATTTGATCGCTTCCGGAGCCTCGTAAACGAGCATTCTGAGAAGTTCGGGCTTGGCGGCGAAATGTCCGCCGCCGAATGCGTCGAGATAATGGATCGCGGGGCTGTCGTTTTCCTTATCGGCAGCCTGGATACCGCCTTCCGCCATCATGGTGTTCGCGTCTCCGATACGAAGTTTCGTAACGACGGTCACTTTCGCGCCCGCTTCGTTCGCCATGATCGCCGCGGAAGAGCCCGCGCCGCCCGCGCCGATCACGAGCACGTCGGTCTCGATATCCGCGCGGGAAAGGTCGATATTCATGCCGAGCACGCGCGATTTTCCCTGCAGAAGGTCGGCAAGTTCGTGAAGGACTTTGTCGCCCTTGTTCGGTCCGACTTTCAGGTTTTCGTATGCCGATTCGATATAGTCGGGGTGGTTTTCTTTCAGCACCGCGTCTTTTTCTTCCGCCGTCATACGGGGAAAGAGAGAATTCATTCTGGCGTCCCTGGTCGCTTCGACTTTCTTCATCGACCGAAGCTGTTCTTCCGTATACTGATACATTTGTCCTCTCTCCTTACTTTTCGATGTCTCTGTGATTGTAAAGCTCTTTCATCTCGGAAATCGGCTTGTTCATGATGTCTTCCATCAACTTGACGAAATCGCCGTTTTCGATCTCGGACACCCGCTTTTCGAGGTGTTTGCATTCGGGCGCGAGGTATTTTCCGTAAAGTCTTCTCGCCAGTTCCGCCACCTGAGGATGGGAGATCCCCGCCGGGCAGCGGGAAGAACACACGCCGCACATCACGCAGTCGAAACTTTCTTCCGCGCATTTTTTGTACTCGCCGCGCTGAGCGTACGCGATATACTGCATTACGTTAAGTCCCTGCGTGCAAGCCTTCGTGCAGGCATTGCAGCCGATACAGCTGTAAATTTCGGGATAAAGCTGCATCATGATCTGTTCCGTCGGCTTGATCTTTTCAATGTCGTAAACCTGTTTTACGAGGGGGAAGAACGGAAGAGTTGCCACATACATTCCCTCTTCCACCTGTTGCTGACAGGCAAGGCAGGTTTTCAGCTCCTGCTTTCCTTTGATCCTGTATATCGTGGCGCATGCCCCGCAGAAACCGTTGCGGCAACCGCATCCTCTCACGAGACGGTAACCGGCGTACTCCATCGCCTTCATAATGGTAAGGCTCGCGGGCACTTCGTATTTTTTACCGAAAAAATATACGTTTACTTTATTTTCCATATGTTTTACCTCTTGCGGGATCAGTATTCGTTCGGAAGTTCGTCGAGCTCGTCCATACGGAACACGGGTCCGTCCTTGCAGACGAATTTGTCGCCGACGTTACACCTTCCGCATTTGCCGATACCGCACTTCATGCGAAGTTCCAAGGTGGTATACACCCTCTCTTTGGAAAACCCGAGTTCCAGAAGCCCGGCAAGCGTGAATTTGATCATGATCGGCGGTCCGCAGAGCACGGCGGTCATCGTGGGATCGAGCCCCAGTTCCTTCACGTAAGCGGGCACGAAACCGACGTGTCCTTCCCAACCGTCCTGCGGTCTGTCGATGGTGAGATACACTTCGAAATCGGGTTCGTTCATCCACTCCTGTCTGATCTCGTCGATATCCACGAGATCGTCCTTGCTGCGCGCGCCGTAAACGACGACCACTTTTCCGTAATTTTTTCTGTAATGCCGGATATAGTTGATCACGCTGCGAAGGGGAGCAAGCCCGATACCGCCCGCAATAAACAGCATATCTTTCCCTTTAAAATCGCCTTCCACGGGGAAATTCTTTCCGTAAGGTCCTCTCACGGTGATTTCCTGCCCGGGTTCGATCGCGTGGATCACTTCGGTCACACAGCCGCACTTTTTAATGGAAAATTCCATAAATTCTTCGTTCGTCGGCGAAGACGTGATGGAAAACATACATTCGCCCACTCCGGGGATCGACACCATGGCGCACTGCCCCGGGAGATGTTCGAAAAGCTTTTTTCCGTCTCTTCCGACCACGCGGAAGGTCTTGACGTCCGCGGTATCTTTTCTGATATCCGTCACGACGCCGATACGAGGCATGAGATTTTCGGAAATCATTTCTTGTCACCCCCGATCTTTCTGATCACCTTTGCGATGTTAAGGCGTTGCGGGCATTTCTCCACGCATCTGCCGCAGCCCACGCAGGAATACATGCCGTACTGCGAAGGATAGTAAACGAGTTTATGCATGAAACGCTGGCGGTATCTCTGCATCTGCGTCGTTCTCGGATTCGCCGCAGCCATCTGCGTGAAATCGGAATACATGCAGGAATCCCAGCAACGGAACCGCAGGATATCTTTGTCCGTTTTAAAATCGCGGATATCGAAACACTGACAGGTCGGGCACACGAACGTGCATGCGCCGCAGCCGAGGCAGGCTTCCGAAAGCTCGTTCCATACGGGAAGATCAAACAGTTCGTTCAGATTTTCGGGTCTGAATCTCGAGAGATCGAGATCGGCAAGCGGAAGATCTTTCATCTTCTCTCTCGTCTCGTTTCTCGTATTCTCCGTATTGGAAAAATCTGCTTTTTCGCAGATCTCTTCCGCGATTTTCAGAACTTTTTCGCTTTTTTCGTTCAGGGCGTCGATATAAAGATAATCTCCCTCGAACGCGCATACGGCGTCTCCTCCGGGGAGCGACGGATCGATCCCGAACACGTTGCAGAAGCAGGAATCGCCCGGTTTTTTACAGCAAAGGGTAAATATGATCGCGGCGTCTCTTCTGAGTTTATAATAAGTATCCACGGGGTTCTGAAGGAACACATTGTCAAGCACGGCGATCGCGCGGTAATCGCACGCCTTCACGCCGAACAGCACGAAGGGCGCTTTCTCTTCGCGGATGTCTTCGATTTCGATCTTCTTCCCTTCGGTGCGGAACTTCATCATGTTCTCGCTCTGCGGGAAAAACACGTTTTTGGGCGACTTCGCCGTTTTCAGCGTTTCAAGATCGTATTCCGCGCCTTTTTCATAATATCCGTAATCGGTATGTTCTCCCTTTTTCAGGGGCATGAACAGTGGATAGTTTCCGGATACGGCGTCGAAAAACCGGGAAAGATTTTCTTTTGCGATTTTTACCGTCATATTATCTGCCCTCCCCTTTTCTCACGGCGTCGTTCGGTTCGATATCGTTCGTTGTATAGGAAGTAAGCGGCGTTTTGCCTTCGCTTTCCTCGCCCGCCTGATATTCGCCGTAATTTTCGTCGATATCCTTGATGAATTTTCTGTTCAGAAGATGAAGAGGGATCCTTTCGGGGCACACGCGCGAACACTCGCCGCAGTCGGTACATCTGCCCGCCACGTGAAACGCGCGGATCACGTGGAAAAGCTGTTCTTCGAAAGGAACGTCGTTCGCCTTCGCCGCCACGCCCGACTTCGGATTATCGAACACGCACTTCAGGCATGTGCACGCCGGACATACGTTTCTGCAGGCGTTGCAACGGATGCAGCGGGAAAGCTCTTTCTGCCAGAACGCGAATCTCTCTTCCGCCGTCATGGCTTCGAGTTTCTTCACCTCGTCGAAACGGTCGGCTTTCGCTTCTTCCATTTCCGTCAGGACGATCGTTTCGTCCGCAACGGCGAATTTCTTGCTTTTGCAGGTCGCGCAGCGAAGAAGGATCGCCTCGTCTTTCTTCATTCTCTTTTCGCCGTCCCGACAGTCGAGAACGACTTCGTTCCCTTCGAAGCGTTCTCTTCTCACGCCGTCGATCCCGGCTTTTTGTATCGCGTACGGATCGAGTTTTTCCCGGCATTCCACGCCGATCACGTAAACTTTATCTCTTTCCACGCGGTGCTCTTTTACGAGCTGATTGAAACTGTACGTGTCGCACGGTTTCATAAAAACAGCGGTTTTTCCTTCGTTTTTAGCGATTTTTACGAGATACTTGGAAAGATTTGCCCCGCAGAAATCGTCGTACACGAAGTTTTCGAGTTCTTCCGCGCTTTCAAAGGTCGCGGGGGAAGGATCATATACGAATTCACCTTTCGTCCATCCGACAACGCGCTTCACTTCCCCTTTTTCGAGAAGGTCTTTCGCTTTTTCGATCAAAGCTTTTTCGAGTTCCGTCATCGCTCACTCCTCCCTGACTCTGAGATCGGAAAGTCTCTTGTTTTCGCCGAGAGCGGTCACCTGTTTCACGAAATCGTTCATGACGGCGGAGAATTTCGCGCCTTCCGCAGCGGAAACCCATTCCACTCTCGTTCTTTCTTTTTCGATCCCGAGATAATCGAGGAATCCGAACAAAAGAGCCATTCTTCTTCTGGTATAATAGTTGCCCGTCACATAGTGGCAATCCCCGGGATGACAACCGCAAAGGATCACGCCGTCCGCTCCGCGCTGAAAAGCTTTCAGCACGAACGTCGGATTCACGCGGCAGGAGCACGGCACGCGCACGATCTTTACGTTCGCGGGATAAGAAAGCCTGCTCGACCCCGCGAGGTCCGCGCCCGCATACGAACACCAGTTACAGCAGAACGCCACGATGTTGGGCACGAATTCTTTCTTTTCGGTATTTACTTCCTGCATATCGCTTCCACCTCCGAAAGGATCTGACCGGAACTGAATCCGGATAAGTCCATCGCGCCGGACGGACAAGTAACGGTGCACGCGCCGCATCCCTGGCAGACGGCGGGGTTGACCTGAGCCACCCTTCTCGTTTCCGTTTTGCCTCCGCCGATACGGAATTCTTTATCGACGTACGTGATCGCGCCGTATGCGCATACGTTCGCGCACTGCGAACAACCGTTACACATCGATTCGTCGGGATGCGCCACGCACGGATTGGTTTTCAAATGATCTTTCACGAGAAGCCCGATCACCTTTGCCGCACAGGCGGATGCCTGCGATACGGTTTCGGGAATATCCTTCGGTCCCTGGCATACCCCGGCGAGGTAAACGCCCGCCGTCGGGCTTTCCACAGGTCTTAATTTCGGATGCGATTCGTTCAGGAAATTGTTGGTATCGATGCTTGCCGTAAGAAGGGTTGCGATCTTTCTGACGGACGGTTCCGGCTCGATCGCCGTTGCGAGAACAACGAGATCGGACGGGATCACGACCTGTTCGTTTTCGATGAGGTCGGAACCCTGCACCATCAGTTTGCCGTTCTCGTTATAGACTTTGCCGACCATACCTTTTATGTAGTCGACGCCGTACTGTTCCACGGCGCGGCGATAGAACTCGTCGTAATTCTTGCCGGGCGTTCTCACGTCGATATAGAACACGTGAACTTCGGTATCGGGATATTTTTCACGGATGAGCATGGCGTGTTTCGCCGTGTACATACAGCAGATCTTCGAGCAGTACGGTTTTCCGCACCCCGAAACGTCACGCGAGCCGACGCACTGAATGAAGGTGATCACCTTCGGATGTGTATTGTCAGACGGACGGAGAAGAACGCCGTTCGTCGGACCCGCCGCGTTCATCAGTCTCTCGAGTTCGAGCGAGGTGATCACGTCTTTATTGTCGCTGTAACCGTATTCGTTGAAAGCGTCCACGTTTATGGGGCGGAAACCGGTTGCAACAACGATCGCGCCGTATTCTCTTTTGATATACTCGTCTTTCATCGTGTAATCGATCGCACCCGCGCCGCAGAATTTCTGGCAGACGCCGCACTTGCCCGTGCGCAGTTTCAGGCACTGTTCCGGGTCGATCACCGCAACGTTCGGGATCGCCTGTGCGAAGGGAATGTAGATCGCCGTACGGTTATTGAGGTTCATATTGAACTCGTTGAGCCCCTTTCTCGACGGACATTTTTCCATGCACACCTTACATCCCGTGCACTTCGTTTCGTCTACGTATCTCGCCTTCTTTCTGATTTTTACCTTAAAGTTGCCGACAAACCCCTTCACGTCTTCCACTTCGGAATAGGAAAGAATATCGATCTTGTCGCTCTGCGCGCAGTCGACCATTTTCGGCGTCAGAATACAGGCGGAACAGTCAAGCGTGGGGAAAGTTTTGTCAAGTTGAGCCATTCTGCCGCCGATCGTGGGATTTTTTTCCACGATATCGACGGGGAAACCCGCTTCCGCAATGTCGAGCGCAGCCTGAATACCGGCAATTCCGCCGCCGATCACAAGTGCGCGTTTTACGACCGGGCTTTCCCCCGCGGTGAGAGGAGCGTCGAGACGGACTTTCGCGATCGCCGTACGGAGAAGGATCAACGCTTTCGCCGTCGCTTCCTCGCGGTCTTTATGGATCCACGAACACTGCTCGCGCAGGTTCGCCACCTCTACCATATAGGGGTTAAGCCCTGCGCTTTCCGCCGTTTTGCGGAAAGTCGCTTCGTGCATTCTCGGCGAGCAGGAACCGATCACGATCCCCGTAAGCCCGTAGTCCTTTATGGCGTTTTTAATGAGTTGCTGTCCGTTTTCCGAACACATATATTGGTAATCGGCGGAAAACACAACGCCCGGTTCCGCCTTGATGACCTGTGCGAGCCGTTCCACGTCTACCGTCGCGGCGATGTTGCTGCCGCACCAGCATATAAATACTCCGATTCTCTGCATAAAACTTCTCTCTTTCGCTTATTTGTTGTATTTTCTGTACGCGCTGACCAGGAGCTGTTGCGGGATAAGCTCGTCCACGACGGGCGGGATGTCTTCCGCTTTGATGCCGTTGTTCCCCTGCATCCTCGTCACCGTCGTACGGACGGCTTCGATCACGCTTTGCGGAGCAACCCCTCTCGGGCAACGCTCCACGCATGCCATACAGGACAGGCAGTGCCAGATCGCCTTGCTTTCCATCAGTTTATCGATCTTCCCTTTCGCGAGATAATTCACGAACTGATGGGGTCTGATATCCATTTCGTGATATGCGGGGCATCTGCCGGAACATTTGCCGCACTTCATGCACTTGCGAACGTCCGTTCCCGATATTCTGAGGATCTGTTCTCTCGTTTCCTGCTTATCCATTGTCCTTCACCCCCAGGGCTTCGGCTAAAAGCTCGGTAAAGTATACGACTTCCGCTTTCCCGTTTCCGTTCTTTTTCAGATTGTACAGGCACAGCGGGCACGCCGTCACGACGATCTCCGCCCCCGCTTCGTCCGCGCTTTTTAAAACCATGCCGCTTCTTTTTACGGGAAGTTCCGGATCTTTCAGGGAAACATACGCCCCGCAACATTCGTTGCGCATGGGGAATTTCACCGGGGTTCCGCCGATCGCGGAAATAAAATCTTCCATGATCGTGGGATTTTCGGGGTTGTCGAACGCCATCACTTTGCTCGGTCTTAAAAGAAGACATCCGTAATAGGCGCCGATCTTTTTCCCGATCGGATGCACGACCTTCTTTTTGATCTCTTCAAACCCGACTTCGTCTCTGAGCATTTCGAGGTAATGGATCACCTGCGTTTCACCCGCATAAGGCGTTTCCGCCGCGAGATAATTGTTTGCTTTCAGACGGATATTTTCATCGTTTTTCATATCGTCGTTCACACGCTTTAACACGTTGTGACACGCCGAACAGAGCGTAAGCAGTTTCCCGCCGTTTTCTTTCGCATAAGCAAGCGCACGGATCGCGGAAAGTTTCGTCGCGATCTCGTCTCTCGCCGTGTTGTATACGCCGCCGCAGCATTGCCAGTTCCCGATTTCTTCCATTTCCACGCCGAGAACGCCGGCGGACGCTCTCGCATAACGGTCGAGGTCTTTCGCTTTCGTCTTCAGCGTGCAACCGGGATAATAACTGATTTTCATGCTTTTTTCTCCCGATCCGAATTTTATTTTTTATAAGGATAAGCCATCTCTTCGGGGTGGAACACCTCATCGAACTTTTCGGCAGTCAGAAACCCGAGCGCGACGCATGCTTCTTTCAGAGAGATATTCTCTTTGTATGCTTTTTTCGCCGTCTTCGCCGCGTTTTCATACCCGATATAAGGATTGAGCGCGGTTACGAGCATCAGCGAATTATGCAGGTTGTGCGCCATTTTTTCCTTGTTGGCGCGGATCCCCGTTACGCAGTGGCTCTCGAAAGAAAGGATCCCTTCCGCAAGGAGTTTTGCCGACTGCAGGAAGTTGTAAGCGATCACGGGCATGAACACGTTCAGCTCGAAATTCCCCTGCGACGCGCCGATCGAAACGGCAACGTCGTTCGCCATGACCTGCACGGCAACCATCGTCATCGATTCGCACTGCGTGGGATTCACCTTGCCCGGCATGATGGAAGAACCGGGTTCGTTTTCGGGAATGAAAATCTCCCCCAACCCGTCTCTCGGACCGGAAGCGAGCCAGCGGACGTCGTTGGCGATCTTCATCAGATTGCATGCGAGAGCTTTCATCGCGCCGTGTGCGAAAACGATCGCGTCTTTCGAAGTGAGCGCATGGAATTTATTCGGCGCGGTGACGAAATCTTTACCGGTAAGAAGGCTGACCTGTTTCGCCACTTCCGTATCGAATCCTTCGGGTGCGTTGAGCCCCGTACCGACGGCAGTTCCGCCGAGCGCGAGCTCTTTCAGTCCTTTCAAAGAAAGTTTCAGCTGCTCCTCGGTATTTTCGATCATCGCTCTCCAGCCGCTGATCTCCTGAGAAAACGCAACGGGAACGGCGTCCTGCAAATGCGTTCTTCCGCTCTTCACGATCCCTTCGTTTTCCTTTTCGAGCCGTCTGAACGTTTCGGTCAGTTTTTCCATCGCGGGGAAAAGTTTATCTTCGATGGAAAGCACCGCCGCGATGTGCATCGCCGTGGGGAACGTATCGTTGGAACTCTGGCTTTTATTGATATCGTCGTTCGGGTGAAGAAGTTTCTTCCCCGCGATCTCGTTTCCGCGGTTCGCGATGACCTCGTTCGCATTCATGTTGGACTGCGTTCCGCTTCCCGTCTGCCATACGACGAGGGGAAAATGCTCGTTCAGTTTTCCCGAGATCACTTCGTCGCACGCAGCTTCGATCGCGTTTTTCTTTTCTTCGGAAAGCTTCCCGAGGTTGTAGTTCGCGATCGCCGCCGCTTTTTTCAGAATGCCGAAAGCGTGCGTGATCTCTCTCGGCATGATTTCTCCGCCGATTTTGAAATTCTCGAAACTTCTTTCCGTCTGTGCCGCCCAGTATTTATCCGCGGGCACTTTCACTTCGCCCATCGTGTCCTTTTCGATACGGTATTCCATAATATATATCTCCGGTTTTATTTTATCTCTTTAAATCGAGCTGAGAGATGATCTCTTTCAGCACGTCCGCGCTGTGATGCAACTTAGCCGTTTCCTCTTCGGTAAGCGCGGGGTTGATCTTTCCGACGATCCCCTGCCTGCCGACGATGTTCAGCGTGCTCAGGCAAACGTCGTCCACGCCGTATTCTCCGTGCATCATGGAAGAAACGGTCATCGCCGTTTTCGCGTCGGAAAGAACGGCTTTTACGATATAGCAAACGGTGGAAGCGATCGCGTAGAACGTCGCGCCCTTGCGGGAGATCACGCGCGCGCCCGATTCTCTCACATATTTCTCGATTTCGGGAATGTCGATCTTCGTTTTCAGAAAATCGGACGTTTCGACTGATCTCTGATACTCGTCCACATGCATCCCCGCAATACGGGCGATCGACCAGGGAGAGAACCCGGAATCGCCGTGTTCGCCGAACATATAAGCGTGGATGTTACCGACTTCGAGGTCGCAGTATTCCGCGATGCGCGAACGAAGGCGCGCCGTATCGAGAATGGCGCCCGATCCGATGATCCTGTTTTCGGGGATCCCGGAAAGTTTGCAGAAGGTATACGTTAAAATATCCACAGGGTTGGAAACCATGATATAAACCGCATCCGGCGCGCTTTTCGTGATATCCGCGATGATCGATTCCTGAATGGAAATATTGGTTTTTATCAGTTCCAGACGAGACTGCCCCGGTTTTCTCGCGATTCCGGACGTCAGAATGACGATATCCGAATTTTTCGCATCCGCATAAGTGCCCGCATACACTTTGCAGGAACTGTCGAATGCGAGCCCCTGACGGATATCGAGCGCTTCGCCGAGCGCTTTCGAACCGTCGATATCGATGATCACGATCTCGTCCGCAAGACCTCTGCAAGTAAGAGAATATGCGATCGTCGAACCGACCCTTCCGCTTCCGATTACGGTGATTTTGTTCATAATTTATAGTCTCCTTTTTCTCGTTGAACGTTGTCTTTTCGCCGGACAAAGACTGTCCGTTTTTTCTGTCGTTTCCGGCTCATCCTTTTTATTATATAGCAAGGAAAATCAAAAGTCAACGCTATGTATCCGACAAAAACCGCCGCAAAACAACACGTTAAAAAACCAATCGTTTTTCTGTTTGTTTTCTTTTGTTTTCTTATCGGTTTATTGTTTTTCGCCTTTCTCTTTTTATCTGTCCGTCTCCGCAAGCGACGACGCGAGCACGGCAAGCGATGCCGCCATGTTTTCGTTCCGGATCCCGACCGTTTCCGGCACGTTCAGTCTGACGGGGGCAAAATTCCATATTCCCTTCATTCCGCAGGAAACAAGAAGGTCGCACACGACGGGAGCTTCCTTTTCGGGCACGCAGATCACGCCGATCTTCACTTCGTTTTCCTCGCAGAACTCTTTCAGCTCGTCGATCGGCAGCACAAGTTTTCCGCCTTCGCGGAAAGAGCATTTCGATTCGTCTTTATCGAATGCCGCAAGTATGTGCAATCCGAACTCGTTAAATCCTTCATAACACAAAAGGGCTTTGCCGAGCCTGCCCGCGCCCACGATCACGGCGTTCGTTTCCGCAATGCCGAGCGCGTTTTCGAGATGGCTCGTCAGTTCCGCCGCGTCATAGCCGATCTTCGGTTTTCCCGCCCCGCTCACAAGCGCGAGGTCCTTTCTCACCTGAACTTCGCCGAGCCCGAGCCCTTTCGCGAGCGCCGCGGAAGAGATCGTCGTTTTTCCTCCGCCCGTAAAGCCGCGGAGATAATGAAGATATATCGGAAGTCTTTCCCGCACGGCGGCGGGAATCGTTCTGTCTGGCATAAAGATTATCTCCAATCAGTAAATTTATATCGATATAATTATATCATTTTAATTTTCAAAAAGCAAATATCCGATTTATATATCCGATTATTCTTTTTGATATATCTTTTTGTTTTCTTCCTATATTCCGTTCGCTTTTCCGCAACGTATCCGCATGTTATCCGCCATCCCTGTTTTCCTTACCGCGACGATGTATTCTTTTCCCCGTCCGGCATGACGATCTTAAGTCATGAGAAAAAATTTTGAATTTTTTTTGTTTTCTGCCTGTTTTTCATTGACAAAACAGGAAAAATAAGATAAAATAAATTAGCATTTTAAATGAAAGCACGGAAGCGTATCGAAGCGGTCATAACGGGCACGATTGGAAATCGTGTAGTCTTCACGGGCTCAGGGGTTCGAATCCCCTCGCTTCCGCCACAAGAGAACTGTACGCACCCTAATGGTAAATTAGAGTGCGTATATTTCTTTTCTGTCGAATATTTCGGCATAATTGTAAGAAGATGAATATAAAAACGGACAGCCGGG
>CABUWK010000021.1 GCA_902495325.1 uncultured Acidiphilium sp. | reverse complement strand
TACTTACTACAACAATGAGAGAATATCTCTCAAATTGAAAATGAGTCCGGCACAATACCGAACTCAATCTCAAATCATTTAATTAAAATATTTTGTCCAACTTTTGGGGTTCACTTCAGGATGCGCAGTCTTTTACTTTTGTTCCTTATTCAGTTATAAAAGGCTTACGGACGGTTTTCTTCCCGTGATCACAGACGGATCGTTACCGCCGTTTCGCTGAATTTCTTGGCGGATTCCAGAGCTTTTTCGCACTGGTATTCCGTGGAATAGCTTTCACTCGTACCGAGCAGACGGTTTCCGGAAGAATAGATGCGGAAACGGAATTTACCGGCGTTGTCGCGGGTGATCGTAACGTTGCCCGCTTCCATGTTCTTGCGGATCGTCGCGATGCCGTTTTTGATGCCGCTGAGACTCGTGTATTTCTCCGTCTGCATCATCTTTTCGCCGTTTGCGGCATAAAGGGTAGCGACGTAATAAATGTCGTTCTGTTCGAGAACCCATTTGCCGTTGTACAAAGCCTGCTGTTCAAGCTCTTTGTTGCGTTTGTTCTTCAACGTTTCGCCTGCCGCGGACGTTTTCTTTTCCGCCTGGGCTGCGGCAAGTCTTGCTGCGGGAAGGTCGCTGTATCTCCGTTTCGAAGGATCTTTCACAACGATCTTTGTAAGAGGTTTCTGATACTTATTCTTTTTGTTGATCGGCGTGGCGGGGATCCCGTCCGTGTAAATCGGATGATACAGTCTGACGGGCTTTTCCTCTTCCTTGGCGGGAAGGGGTTCTGCCACAGCTGCCGCAGTTTCTTCTTCGGCGGCGGTATCGATCACGGCTTCTTCCGTTTCTACGGCGTTGGCGATCTCTTCTTCTGCGTTTTCAACCGTTTCTTCTTCGGTCGCGGCGTCGATCACGGCTTCTTCCGTTTCCACGGCGTTGTCGATCTCTTCTTCCGCATTTTCGACTGTTTCTTCTTCGGTCGCGGCGTCGATCACGGCTTCTTCCGTTTCTACGGCGTTGTCGATCTCTTCTTCCGCGTTTTCGACCGTTTCCTCTTCGGTCGCGGCGTCGATCACGGCTTCTTCCGTTTCCGCGGCGTTGTCGATCTCTTCTTCCGCGTTTTCGACCGCTTCTTCTTCGGTTGCTGCGTCGATCACGGCTTCTTCCGTCTCTACGGCGTTGTCGATCTCTTCCTTCGCTTCTTCGACCGTTTCTTCCTCGGTTGCGGCGTCGATCAAGGCTTCTTCCGTCTCTACGGCGTTGTCGATCTCTTCTTCCGTGTTTTCGAGGGCTTCCTCTTCTTCGTGGATTTCTTCGTTATCTTCTTTGTTTTCCTGTTCCGTCGTTCCGGATTGCGCAGCGGTGTTTTCTTCCTCGTCTGCCGTTTCCGGATCTTCTGCTTTCGTTTCGCAAAGCGCAGGTCCTTCGGGTTGTCCCGCGGTTTCTTCTTCGGTTACGGTTTCGGCAACTTCTTCGGTCTGTTCCGTTTCTTCCGCAAGGGGAGCTTCGTAGCCGGTTTCTTCCGCCTTTGTTTCCTCGGTATTTTCAGCCGTTTCCGAAGACTGTTCGTTTTCCGTGCCTTCTTCCGCCTTCGTTTCTTCGGCGATTGCTTCGGCAACCTCTTCGGTCTGCTCCGTTTCTTCCGCGGCGGGTGCTTCGTAGCCGCTTTCTTCTGCGGTTTGTTCCGCTTCTTCCGGAACGTCGGTTTCTGTCGGGGCTGCAGCTTCCGTCGTTTCTTCGGTGGTTTCCGCCGTAACGGGCTCTTCTTCCGCTTCCGCAGCCGATTCCGTTTTTTCGGTTTCCTGCGGTTCTTCCGTCTGTTCTTCTTCGACGGCGATCGTAGTTACTTCTTCGTGCGGAAGTTCGTCCGTTTCGGTTTCCGCCTTCGGTTCCTCTGCATGTTCCGTTGCGCTTCCGGTCTGTTCGGTTTCTGCGGTCGTCACGATGATCTCTTCGGTTGCGGGAGCCGTTTCTCCGGCGGTAACGATTTCCGTTTCGTCTTCCGCGTCGGCGATGATGGTGTTTACCTTTTCTTCTTCATATTCGAGAAGGAGAAGTTCGTTGCCGGAAGAAATCGCGACGGGGTGCATGTACTGCGCTTTTCTCGCGCGTTTGCGCTCTTCGTTTTCGCGGCGGCGTTTTTCCTTTTCGGAATCGCGAAGGGTAGCCAGCGCGAGTTCGACTTCTTTTTCCGTCTGGATCCTGCGCTGTTTTTCTTTCTCGTAAGCTTCTTTTGCGAGACGGACTTCTTCCTTCGCCTTGCGTTCTTCCTCTTCTTCCGCGGCTTTCTTGCGACGGTTCTGTTCGAGGGCGTATTTCTGCGCCTCTTTCTTCGTCATCTTTTTCGCCGTGACCGCGTTCGCTTTTTCGGATTCCGCTTCGATCTCGTGCTTTTTGAGTTCGAGTTCGGCTCTCTGCGCTTTCAGGTTATACAGTCTTACTTCCGTTTCGGTGTCGATCAGCGCGAGGTTTTTATCCAGAATTTCTTTCCGGTACGCTCTGTCGCGGTTGCGGGCTTCGATGGAATCGGAAAGTTTGCCTTTGTCCGCCTGAACGTCTTCGAGCGTGTCGAGCGTGATCGCCGCTTTCTTTTTCTTCATCGATTTGAAAGGACCGGTCGTCTGCTTTTTATACAGAGAAGAAAGGGCGCTTTCCTTATCGGCGAGATCGCGGAATTTCGCTTCGTCGGCGGCGTTTAAAACGTCTTCGCTGTCGGCGATGATCTTTTCCTGATCGTTCAGTTCTTTCTTCCTCTTTTCGGCGGAACGGACCGTTTCGTCCATCGCGGTTTCGATCTGTCTGATATCCGAATTTACCTGAGTGAGAAGCTGAGATTGTCTGATCTTCTGTTCTTCCTGTTTCCGGACCTCTTCCTTCCTTGCCGCTCGGTTCTTTCTGCTTCGCCTGCAACCGAATACGATCGCAAGGATGACGGCGACGATCAGCGCGACGGCGATAACGCCGAAAACGACGAGCTGTACGGTGGTGAAAGTGGTTTTTAAATAATCGATAACCTGATTCATAAAACACCTCTTGATAACGCGGGACTCTTGAATGAAATATACTCTATAATATATTTTAAAATAATTTAATAAAATAGTCAACTTATATGGCTCAAAATTATTTATTTTTTTTGGCAAATATGGTAAAATAAACGTACGGAAGGCGGTGAAAACCGCAAAAAGAAAAACGGAAGGACAGAAATCGTCCTTTGCGGCGGGAGAAGGTCGGTTTTCCGGTCTTCTTCTCTCCGCGGTTTTTGTCCGTACGGAGCTGTTATGTCGGAAATTTATCGGGCGGCGATCGTCGGCGGCGGTTTTTCGGGACTGGTCGCGGCGGCGGTTTTGTCGGGAATCTGCGGAGGGGAGAATATCCTTCTCCTCGAAAAAAACGAACGGGTGGGGAAAAAGATCCTCGCCACGGGAAACGGTCGGTGCAATCTTACGAACAGGGATCTTTCCCTTCGTCATTATCATTCCGTCGCGGGGGCTTCCGGGGCGGTGAAGTTCGAAAAGTTCGGCAATGAGTCGATGATCGGCTTTTTCCGCGACCTCGGGATCCTCATGAACGAAGAGGACGGAAAAATTTATCCCGCAAGTTTGCAGGCTGGTTCCGTACTCGACGCGCTCCGCGCGGAATTGTACAGGCGGAACACGGTGATAGAAACGGGAACGAAAGTCGTTTCGGTTTCTTCGGCAAACGGCGTTTTCCGGCTGAAAAGCGAAAGGGGAGAAACGTTTGAGGCGGAAACCGTTCTTCTTGCCGTCGGCGGAAAAGCGGGACCGTCTTACGGGACGGACGGAACGGCTTACGACCTTGCCGCGAAATTCGGGCACGGCGTGACCCCTCTTTTCCCGGCGATCGTGCAGCTGAAAACGGAAAGCCGTTTCTGTAAGGGGTTGAAAGGCATCCGCCAGAAAGGGCTTGCGGCGGCAACGGACGGGGAGAAAAAACTCGCGGATCTGTACGGAGACCTTCTCTTTACCGATTACGGCGTGAGCGGAAATACGGCGTTTTATCTGTCGTCTTATCTGATCGGTGCGAAAAAACCCTGCCTCGAAGTCGATTTTCTGCCCGGTCTTTCCGAAACGGAGCTTGCGGCGTTTTTAAAAGAGAAAAAAGAAAGGTACCCCGAAACGAAAAACGAAGAACTTTTGTGCGGGGTCGTAAACAAGCAGATCGCCCGGATGCTCGCGGTGAATTTCCTTTCGGCGAAAGACGCGGAAAATCCTTTCGCTCCGCTTGCGCGGGTTGTGAAAAAGTGCAGGATCCCCGTGATCGGAACGACCGGGTTCGATCAGGCGCAGGTGACCCGCGGCGGTATTCCGTTTGCCGGGGTGAATGCGGAAACGCTGGAGAGCAAAAAGAAAAAAGGACTTTATTTTTCGGGCGAGGTGCTCGACGCGGACGGCGATTGCGGCGGTTATAACCTGCAATGGGCGTATACGTCCGCGCGGATCGCGGCGGAAAGCATTGCGCATGCGGTGTCGGGCGATCGCGGCGAAAAACGGCGGAAAGGAGAGAGATGAAAGAGATCAGGATAGACGGCATCCGCCTTCCCGTCGGTACGGACGACCGGGAAGCGATCGCGATCGCCGCGAAAAAGGCGAGGATCCGCGGCAAAGACGCGGAAAATTTAAGGATCGTGAAAAAATCGGTCGACGCACGCGATAAGTCGGACGTGCGTTACGTGTACGCCGTGTCGAACGTTGCGGGCGTTCCGGAAGTCAGGCTTCCCGCTCCCGGAAAGAAAAAGAAAGTCGCGATTGCCGGGTTCGGACCGGCGGGGATCTTCTGCGCGTTGTCTCTTGCTCGCGCGGGGTTTTCCGTTACGGTATTTGAACGCGGGAAGCGGGTAGAGGACAGAAAAAAGTCCGTCGATAAGTTTGTAAACGAGCGATTATTGGACACGGAGAGCAATGTGCAGTTCGGTGAGGGCGGCGCGGGAACGTTCTCGGACGGGAAACTGAACACCGGCGTTTCCGGCCCGCTGATACGATACGTGCTGAACGAATTTGTTCTCCACGGCGCGCCGGAAGACATTCTGTATCTGGCAAAACCCCACGTGGGGAGCGACAGGCTTCCCGCCGTGGTGAAAAACCTCAGGGAAGAGATCCTGCGGCTCGGCGGGGAGATCCGCTTCGGCGAGAAGGTGGAAGACGTGCGCATTTCGGACGGGCGGGTAACGGCGGTGGTTGCCGGTAAAACGGAATACCCGTGCGACGCTTTCGTGCTTGCCGTCGGGCACAGCGCGAGAGATACGTTTGCGCTGCTGAAGGAGAAAGGGGTTGCCATGGAGAGAAAGGCTTTCGCCATGGGCTTCCGCATCGAGCACCTGCAGAGCGAAATCTCCGTTTCGCAGTACGGCGGGAAATTCGCTCCCCTTCTGCCGCCCGCCGATTACAGGCTTGCCACGCATAAGGCGGAACGGGGCGTGTTTACCTTTTGTATGTGTCCGGGCGGCTATGTGATGCCTGCCGCGTCGGAAGAAGGTATGGTCGCGACGAACGGTATGAGCAACTATCTGAGAGACGGCGGTAACGCAAACAGCGCCCTTCTCTGCGAGATCCGCCCGGATGATTTCCCCGAAGGGGTCCTCGGCGGGGTGGAACTTCAGCGGAAACTCGAACGGGCGGCGTTCCGTCTCGGCGGAGGAGACTATTCGGCGCCCGCCCAGCGGGTCGGGGATTATCTCGCTTCCCGCGCAACGAAGAGTTTCGGCAGGGTGAAGCCCACCTATCCGCTCGGCGTGACGGGATGCGATCTTTCCTCTCTTTTCCCGAAAGCGATCGACGATTGCCTGAAAACCGGCATTTCCGATCTCGGGGAAAAGCTTCGCGGGTTCGACGACGCGGACGCCGTGCTGACCGGGGTGGAAAGCAGGTCTTCTTCCCCCGTGCGGATCCTGAGGAACGAACGGGGAGAAAGCGTGAACACGGAAGGGCTTTACCCCTGCGGCGAAGGATGCGGCTATGCGGGCGGGATCATGAGCGCCGCAGTGGACGGGATCCGCATTGCGACGGCGGTTGCGGAAAACCTTAGCGGGAAGAGTGCGGAAGGTCCCCGCGGGAACGGCGCCCTTTCCGGCAAAACGGCACGGGAGAAGGAATAAAATTATGGTTACCGTTCATATGATCGTAAACCCGTCGTTTTATCGGGGAGAAGTCGAAAGTCAGTGCGCCGCGTTGTCCGAGCGCCTGCAAAAGCGGGGCGCGGTGACAAAAGTTCTCTTTTCGGACGATTTTTTGTGGGGATTCCGGAACGGCGGAACTTTTGTAAAAGAAAAAGCGGATCTTACCGTATTTTTTAACAAAGATCATCTTCTTGCGGCGATGCTCGAGGAAAACGGGGAATTGCTTCTCGATTCCGCTCGGTCGATCCGCCTGTGCGACGACAAGTGCCTGACTTATTGCGCCTTGTCGGGCGAGGGGATCCCTTTCCCCGAAACGTTGCCCGCTCCGCTGTTGTACCTGGGTACGGACGGGGAAGGATTCCTGAAACGGGTCGCGGAAGAACTCGGGTTTCCCGTCGTGGCGAAGTGCCGTTCGGGGTCGATGGGAAAACAGGTGAGACTTGCGGAAAACGAAAGGGAACTGCGGGCGGTCGCAGAGGAGTTCGGAACTACCCCGCACATGTATCAGAAGTTTTTCGGGAAAAGGGGAGAAGATATCCGCGTGATCGTGATCGGCGGGCGTGCCCTTTGCGCGATGAAGAGGAAAAACGGGAGCGATTTTCGCAGCAACGTTGCGCTCGGCGGAAAAGGTTTTCCGCACGAACTGACCGAAAAAGAAAGAGAAATTGCGGAAAAATGCGCAAAAACGCTCGGTCTCGATTATTGTGGCGTGGATCTTTTATCCGACGAAAACGGAAACGTTTCGGTATGCGAGGTCAACTCGAACGCCTTTTTCCGCGGGGCTTCCGAAGCCTGTAAAACGGACGTCGCGGAGGCTCTTGCCGGACATATTTTATACAAAATAATAAAAAACAGGTGAAAGTGCCTTTATTTGATTTACAAAACGGGAATATTATAGTAAAATATGAATATGAAGAATCGTGCCAGAGAATGCCCGGTGTTTTTCGGTTCGACGATCGACGGCGAGAGAACGACGGGAAAATACCCGGGGAGCTTTCATGAGACGGGAAACGGAACCGTTATCCGCTTTTCGGAAAACGGCGGAGAAACGGAAGTTTTCCTGGAAGCGGACTCCGTCAGGGTGATCCGTCGGGCGGAAAGCACCGGTACTTACCTTTTCCGTAAGGAGAAGGAAACGGAAGGAAAACTCGTTACCCCGTACGGCGAGATCACCGTTGCGGTGAAAACGGATCTTCTTTCGGTAAAGCGGACGGGAAAAGGAGTTTCCGTCCGGATCGGATATACGGCGGCGTTCGGCGGCGGGAGTTCCCGCTGCGAAATCATGATCTGCGCCGGGGAGAATTTATGAAAATAACTTATCTCGGACACTCATCCTTTCTGATCGAAGGTGACAAAGGCAGGATCGTTACCGACCCTTTCCGCGATATCGGCTACGACGTGGAGCGGGTGGACTGCGATTATTGCCTCGTTTCGCACGAGCATTTCGACCATAACAACACGGGCGGGATCAACGCGAAAAAGGTGATTACGGCTTCCGGCGAAGGCTTTGTCGTAACGGACAGTTATCACGATCCCTGTCTCGGCAGGGCGCGCGGGAAAAATCGCATTTTTTCTTTCACGGTAGACGGGATCCGCTGTTGTCATCTCGGGGATATCGGAGAATATTTTTCGTCCGATCTTGCGGAAGAGCTCGGCGAGGTGGACGTGCTGATGATCCCCGTCGGCGGAAATTATACGATCGACGCGACGGAAGCCGTGCGCTATACGGAAGGTATCCGCCCGAAAGTCGTGATCCCGATGCATTACAAAACAGCCCGTTCTTCGATCGATATCGCCCCGGTGGACGCTTTCGCGAAAAAATCGTGCGGGGTGGAAAGAACGGGCAGAACGATCGTTCTGACAAAGGAAACGTTGCCGGAGGAAAGGACGGTTTATATCATGAATGCCGACGAGGGCGGATAGTTTTTCCCCCTCCCCGACGGACGGAAAACAGAAAGAAAAAATTTCGTTTTCCCATAAAAAGGTAACAAAAGGCAAAAACAGGAATGCGGAAAGCGATTTTCCGCACTTCGCACTGGGGATTTCGGGGTAATCGGAAGCGATCCGGCTTTTTTGCGGCCGGGGCTTCCGGCAAAGGTCCTGTTACAGGGATCGTTTTCGGAAATATCCGGCAGAAAGCCGGAAATAAATTTTTATTTATATCGGAGTAAAAATATGGAACAGAGAATTTACACGCATGAAATTTTATCCGGAAAAGGCATCCACACCCTTAGAGTGATCCTGCGGGAAGAATTCGGCGGCACGCCGGGAACCATGCCCAAAGAGCAACTGATCAAGAAAATTCTGGAAATTCAGGAAACGAAGATCGTTCCCGCGAGAAATCCGAAGGGCAGAAAGCCCTATAAACCGGAACCGGAATTCCCCGAAAGCGTGATCGGCGGCATGGCGGACGAGACCCTGCTTTCCGACGACGAATGGAGCATCTGCGAAATGAACGACAGCGGAAACGTTTCGGAAGAAGTGCTCGGCGGTTATTACGTGGACCGTAAAGACGGTTTCGGAACCGTTTACAGCGACGGAAAATTCTTCCCGAAGGGAGAGTATTTCGTGCCGAAGGCAACGGTTGCGACGTACGGGCTTCGCTGCGGGGACGTGGTGACCCTTTCCGTGATCCAGGGACCGAAGATCCCCGTCGTTACCGAAATTTTCAAAGTCAACGGGCAGTCCGTGCACCTCGATATGTCGAGAAGGGCGTTCGAATCGTTCGACGCCGCTTATCCGACGGAAAGACTGCATCTTAAAGATAAAGAATTCGACGCTTATCTTGCAAAAACGGCGCCTATCGGATTCGGGCAGAGATGTCTCGTTTCCTATAACACGGTCGAATCGAAAAACAAATTTTTCGATTCCGTCGTTTTAAATCTCGACGAAGATGCTTATTTCATCGGGCTTGTGGTCGGTTGCACTCCGGAAGCGGCATCCACCCTTCGCAAAGCGGAAGGTTACGAGGTGTTCTGCTCTACGTTTGACGATCCCGCCGAAAGAAAATGCCTGTTTGCCGATCTTGCGCTCGGCAGGGCAAAACGGCTTGCCGAACAGGGGAAGAACGTTATTCTCGGAATCGGAGACATTACGGAAGTCGTAAAATCTCACCACGAAAACATTACGACGGACAACACCATTTCTTACGTTCAGCCGACAAAGGCGAGCATCGAGCTCCTTCGCAATCTCTTTGCGTCTGCGCGTAAACTGGAAGGTGCGGGCAGCATTACGTTGCTTGCCGGTTTCCGTCAGTCGAACGCGTCGTTCGATCAGGTCATGGAAAGCACGATCGACCGTCTGGCAACAAACAGGATCTATCTCGATTCTCTGATCAGACCCTACGGCATCGACAGCAAAAAGAGCAACAACGAGGCAGCCGGCTCGATCCTGACCGAAGAGGAATATAAGGCTTATCTGCAGAATAAACAGGATCGGTAACAGAAAAGGGATCGGCACGGAAGGGCGTTTTGGAGAAGGGCTTCGGATAATGGGTCAATCCGGACGCCGCCGGCGGACCGATTTCAGAAAGGTTCCGTAAACGGCGCGCACGGCGGTTTCGTTTATCCGTTCGGGGTGAAACTGAACGCCGAGCGCGAAGAAATGCGGATAGGAAACGGCTTCGGCAACCCCGTCGGGTGAGCGCAACAGAACGTGCGCCCCTGCGGGAATACGGTCGACGACCTGCCGATGGCAGGAATTGACCGAAATAAGATCGGTTAAGGGCGGAAAAGCGTTTTCACTTCGTACGGGGTGAAAAGCGTCTTCTCCGCTTTCCGTTTTGTGGAAGGCGGCGTGTCCGGGCGGAAGGGTTTTCAGCGTTCCGCCGAAATACACGTTCAGGATCTGCAACCCGCGGCATATGCCGAGAACGGGAAGCCCCAGGGAGATAAAACGATCGATCGCGGCAAGTTCCGCCGCGTCGCGGAACAGATTCGGCGACCGCGCGTTGTCCGGTGCCTTCGAATAAAGCGGGGGAAAAACATCTCCGCCGCCGATCAGACACAGGGCGGAAAAACGGGAAAAATCGCGCGGGTAAAAGCCGTATGCCGCATGTTCGCCGAGAGAAGAAAAGGCGTTTAAATAGCTTATAGGCGGGTTTTCGCTTAAAATCAGAATCGGTTTTTTCATCGGTGTATTATATTCGTTTCAGAAGGAAAAAGTGAAGATGAAAACAATAGGAATGGTTGTTGCCATGGAGGAGGAAGTCCTTCCTCTCCTGAAAAACGCCGGGAAAGAAGGCGATGGCGGAAAGGAAGGATGTTTTTCCGTGCATACTTTTTATATCGGCGCGAATAAAATCGTCTGCGTAAAATCGGGTGTCGGCGAGATCTATGCCGCGGCGGCGACGCAGATGCTTCTGGATAAATACCGCGTGGATATCGTGATCAACTACGGGGTGTGCGGAAGCCTGACGGACGAACTTGCCGTAAAAGGGCTTGCCGTCGTGAAGGGCGTGGTGCATTACGATTTCGATACGTCCGCACTGGACGGGTGCGAAGTCGGGAGGTACCTCGAGTTTCCTTCCGTGGTTTTGCCGACGGACGACGGGCTCAGAAAAAAAGCGGTATCCGTTATCCCCGGGCTGAAAGAGGTGATCTGCGCTTCCGCGGACAAATTCGTTGCCGACGAAGAAATAAAACGGCGTCTTAACGAAACTTACGGCGCGAAGATCTGTGAAATGGAGAGCGCGGGGGTGTTGCTTACCTGCCTTCACGCAGGGGTTCCCTGTCTGATCCTGAAAGCCGTTTCGGACGGAAAGGGCGGTGCGGAAGAATTTACGAAAATGGTGAACGAATCCGCGCGGGAGTGCGCGAAGATCGTGACCGGAATTTCCGCGGTTTTATAAATTTTTCGAGCGGTAAATGCCGCGGAGCAAATTTTTACGGAAAGCGTAATTACGTTCGTTACATAGCGGAAAGGCAGAGGAAATCCGCAACCGGTTTTTCCTCGCAAAGGAGAGATGAGTTGGATCGTTACGGTCGTAAAATCGGTCTTGCCCTCGGCAGCGGCGGGGCGAAAGGCGCGGCGCACATCGGCGCGATCAAGGCGTTCGAAGAAGAGGGGTTTTCCTTCGACGTGGTTGCTGGCACAAGCATTGGGAGCGTCGTAGGGGCTCTTTACGCAAAGTCTCTTCGCTCGGACGATATGCTCGCTTTGACCGACGAGTGGCACTTTACCGAAATACAGTCTCTGTTTTCTCTTGCGTTCGGAGGCGGGTTGACGGAACTTTTATACCGCGTGACGGGCGGTGCGCATTTTTCCGATCTGAAAAAGCCCTTCGCGGCGATCGCGACCGACCTTGAAAACGGCGAAGAAGTTTGTATTACTTCGGGCGATCTCTCTTCCGCTTTGGCGGCTTCCTCATCGGTGCCGCCAGTGTTTCATGCAACGCAATATGGCGATAAACGGCTTATAGACGGGGCTTTTTGTAATGCGATCCCTGCGGACGCGTGCAAAAAACTCGGCGCGGATCTTGTGATCGGCGTGAGCCTCGGCAAGGAAAGACCGCTTTCGACGGAACTGAAAAAATATCTTGACGACATGTACCCCGGAAACGGGGTCCCCGTGAAAGACAGGGTCGCAGCCGGATATCGGGAAAGCGCGTTTATGGTGGAACCGGATCTTGCCGGATTTTCCGCCGCGTCCGTTTCCGCGTTCGACGAAATGTATCTGCGGGGATACGTGGCGGCGAAAAAAGCCGCGCCCGCGATCGCGGAGATTTTAGGCGATCCGGCGGGAAACGAGGAGAAGGTATGAGAGTGATCACGGCGGGAGAATCCCACGGGGCGGCGTTGACGGCGATCGTCGAAAACGTGCCAGAAGGGATCGCGATCGATCGGAAGAGAGTTGCGGAGCTTCTTCGCCTGAGACGGGGCGGTAAAGAGCGCAGCGAGCGGCAGAAATCCGAAAACGACGAGTTTTCTTTCCTTTCCGGCGTGCATGCCGGCATCACGACGGGCGCGCCCGTCTGCATCGAACTGAAAAACAACGATTACCGCGCCGCTTTTATCGAGGGCAGAGAGAAAATTCCTCTCACCGCCCTTCGTCCGGGACACGCGGACCTTGCCGGAATGCGCAAATTCGGATGGGAAAGCGCGGAGCTCGTAGCCGAACGGGCTTCGGCGAGAACCACGGCGGTGCTCGTGGCGGCGGGGGCGATCGCTCTGGCTTACTTAAAAGAGCTCGACGTGACGGTCGGCGGGTACGTCGATTCGATCGGCAAGCTGAAAGACGACGGATCTCATACGTTCGAAGAAATTTTAACTGCGAAAGAAAAGCCACTGTATATGTTGATAAACGGCGGTTTTGACGAGGTGGAGCAAGCGCGGAAACGCGGCGACACTCTCGGCGGAACGGCAAAAATCACGATCCGAGGGATGAAAAGCGGATTCGGTTCTTTCACGGCGTTCGACCGGAAGATCGACGGAAAACTTGCCGGCGCGCTCATGAGCCTGCAAGGGGTGAAAGGGGTGGAATTCGGCGAAGGGTTCGCCTTATCCGGGAAATACGGAACGGAAAGCACGGACGAAATTTTTTACGACCGCGAAAAAGAAACCTATTACAGAAAGACAAACCGCGCGGGCGGGGTCGAGGGCGGCATGACGAACGGCGAGGACATCGTGATCCGGGTTGCGATGAAGCCGATCCCTACGACGGCGCGCGGCGTACATACGACGGACTGCGCGACGAAAGAGGAAACGGTTTCGGCAAAAATACGGTCGGACGTGTCTGCGGTACCTTCTCTTCTCGTGATCGCGGAATGCGTTTCGGCGATCGTGCTGACGGAGGAGATCTCGCAGCGGCTCGGCGGAGACAGAATGGCGGAGATCGGAAAGAGATGGAACGAATTACCCTGGTAACGGGCGGAAAGGAAACGGAAGTCCTGATCGGAGAAGGGATCGCGGAAAAGGTTCTCGCCGAGAAGACGGCGGGCAGAAAAACCTTCGTCCTGGCGGACGAAGTTGCGGAGGAAAGAACGGGGTTTTCGTTCGGCTTTTCTTCTTATCGTTATCCGTATCGGGGCGGGGAAGAAAACAAAACGTTCGGGGAACTCGGGAAAATTCTCGGCGCGGCGGCGGAAGCGGGGCTACACAGAAACGATCTGTTTCTCTCTTTCGGCGGCGGCGTGACGGGGGATCTCGGCGGACTTGCCGCTTCTCTTTACATGCGCGGGATCGATCACGGGATCCTTCCCACGACCCTTCTTGCCATGGCGGACAGTTCGATCGGCGGGAAAACGGCGGTCGATTTCGGAGAATACAAAAACCTGATCGGCAGTTTCTTTCAGCCGGCTTTCGTGCTGATGGATTTTGCTTTTTTAAAGACCCTTCCGGAGAGAGAATGGCTTTCCGGCGCGGGGGAGATCGCGAAAACGGCTTTGCTTTGCCCCGCGATCGGGAAAAAGATGAAAGATAATTCCGCCCTGCGGAAAGACCGCGGTTTTCTCCTTTCCCTCGTGCCCGATTGCGTGCGATTTAAGGGAAAGATCGTCTCCGAAGACGAAAGAGAAAAAACCGGCAGAAGAAAGATCCTGAACGCGGGGCATACGATCGGGCATATGCTGGAAATGCGTTATCGGGAGAAAAGCCACGGGGAATACGTTCTCGAAGGGCTTTATTACGAAAATAAAATAGCGGAAAAACTCGGAGAGATCGATTCTTCCGTCGCGAAGGAAACGGAAGAATTTCTTCTTTCCCTGATCGGAAAACCGACTTACGACCATCTTGAAAAAGGGGCGGAGATCGCCTTTATGGATAAAAAGAACAACGGAAGCAACGTTTCCTTCGTCGCGATCGCGGGGGAAGGAAAAACGAAAGAGATCGTATTAACGCAAAAAAGATTCGGAGAAATATTGGTTGACTTATGAAAATTTACCCTCGGCATGACCTTTACGGCGTGTTTGCCGTACCGCCGGACAAATCGATCACCCATCGCGCCATCATTCTCGGAAGCATGGCGAAAGGGAAAACTTACGTGATCCATCCGCTGATATGCGAAGATACACAGGCGACCATATCCTGCGTGAAAAAACTCGGCGCGAAAGCGACGCTGAAAGACGGCATCATCGAGATCAAAGGGGGGCGCCCCTTACGCGACGGGCTGAAACTCGATTGCGGCAACAGCGGAACGACGATGCGCCTTTTGTGCGGAGAGATCGCGGGGAGCGGCGTGAAAGCCGTTCTGCAGGGAGATAAATCTCTTTGCTCCCGTCCGATGAAAATGATGAAGATCCCTCTTGAGAGAATGGGGGCGACCGTCGCTCTGACGAATTATTCCGTCCCGCCGATCCTGGTGGAAGGGGCGAAAGTCCGTCCGATCGAATATACGATGCCGGGCGACAGCGCGCAGGTGAAATCGGCGATCCTTCTCTGCGCTCTCGCGGGCGGCGTGGAAGCGGTGGTGCACGAAAAGAGCGGTTCGCGCGATCATACGGAGATCCTGCTCGATTATCTCGGCGCGGATATTTCGGTGGATAAGAAAACGAAGACGATCACTCTGAAAAAAAGCGAGCTGAAAGGGAAAAGAATTTACATCGGAGGGGATTTTTCCGCCGCGGTCTATTTCCTTGCGCTGGGGCTTCTGCTCGGTAAGGTCACGTGCAGAAACGTAGGAGTGAACCCGACCCGCATCGGCATCGTTCCCGTCCTGCGCAGAATGGGTGCAAGGATCGAGATCACGAACAAGAGAATGCTGTGCGGCGAACTGATCGCCGATATCACGGCGTATAAGAGCGAACTTACGGCGACGCACGTCATCGAGGACGAGATCACCGGCATGATCGACGATATTCCCGTTCTTGCCGTTCTGATGGGACTTGCCAAAGGCGAAAGCATCATCAGCGGCGCGGGCGAATTACAGTATAAAGAATGCGACAGGCTGGTCGCGATCGCCGATATGATCAACGCCGTGGGCGGCAAGTGCCGCAAGATCGACGGCGGGCTCGTGGTGAACGGCGTGGAAAGTTACGACGGTGGAGACGTGAAAACATACGGCGATCATCGCATCGCCATGAGCGGGGCGATCGCCCTCGTCTGTTCCCGTTACGGCGGAGAGATCGATAACGAAGACTGCGTGAGCATATCCTTCCCCGGGTTTTTCGACGTGCTGAAAAAGAATAATTTCGGATTGCTCGGGAAAAACGTTTCCTCTTCGCCGTCCAATCAGATCCATTCTTTCATTCTCGATAAATTCGGGCTGGCGACCTTCGGGTATTCCTATATCAACGCGGAAGAAGACGGATTGAAGCGCGCTTATTCGGAACTGCGCGAATACGAAGGATATAACGTGACCGTTCCGTATAAAGGCGAAGCGTATAAACACGTGCTGAAAAGTTATGGTGACGCGAAAACGGTAAAGAGCGTGAACACCGTGAAAAGGCTTTCCGGCTACACGACGGACGGTCAGGGTTTCCTGATGATGCTGAAAAACCACGGGATCGACGTTGCCGGCAAAAAAGTGCTCGTCGTCGGCGCGGGCGGCGCCGGCAGAAGCGTGATCGCCGCCCTCGTCTCGGCAAAGGCGAATGTGGACGTGTACAACCGCACTTCGAAAACGGCGATCGAGTTGCGTAAAAAACTGCCTTCGATCTGCGTGTTAAGGGAGATCCCGGAGTGTCCGTACGACGTGGTGGTCAATGCGACGAGCGTTGGTTCCCGCATCGATCCGGAAGAATCCCCCGTGGGGAAGGAAACGCTTGCGGTGTGTGGCGCCGCGGCGGACGTCGTTTACGACCCTTCCGAAACGGTGTTTTTAAAAACGGCGAAAGAACTCGGAAAAACGGCGATCAACGGTTTCGAAATGCTCTTTTTCCAGGCATATCTGTCCGATTGCATCTTTACCGGGAAAGAGCCTTCCGAAGACGAAGCTTTCGCCCTGTACCGGGAATATATGGGGATCGAAGAGGTGAAGCCGGAAGAAAAATCGGGCGGGCTTACGGCAAAGATCGCCGGTAAAATCGCTACGACGGGCAAAGCCGTACGGCAGAAAATGCCTTTATCGAAACACGCGGGGGAGGAAAAATCGGAATGAAATTTCTGTTTGTCAACGGCGTGAATCTCGCGTCGCTCGGCGCGCGCGAGCCTTCCGTTTACGGGGCGAAAACGCTTGACGAGATCAACGGCGAACTTTCCCGTTATTTCAAAGAGAAAAATTGCGAATGCGAGTTTTTCACCTCGGATATCGAAGGGGAGCTCTGCCGCGCGATCCGCGAGAGCGCTGCGGATGCGATCGTTCTGAACGCGGGAGCTTACGCCCATTACAGCATCGCCCTGCGGGACGCGATCGCGGCGACGAACGTTCCCGTGGCGGAAGTGCATATTTCCAATATTTTCGCGCGGGAAGAGTTCCGGAGAACAAGCGTGATCGCTCCCGTCTGCAAGGGAATGATCACCGGCTTCGGAACGGACGTTTACAAGCTTGCCGCGCTCTCCTTTTTGTTATGAACATCGTTCTGATCGGCATGCCGGGCGCGGGGAAAAGCCGCGTCGGGTTCGAGATCGCGAGAAAAACGTTCAAGCGGTTTATCGATACGGACAGGCTGATAAAGAAAAAGCACGGCGATATTCCGACCCTTTTTCTTACCGAAGGAGAGGAGAAGTTCCGCGAGTACGAGCGGGAAGCCGTGCGGGAAGCGGCTTTGCATAAAAGAGCGGTGATCTCCACTGGCGGCGGCGTGATTTTAAGCGAAGAAAACATGCGCCTTCTGAAAAAAGACGCATTCGTCGTTTTTCTCGACGCAACCGTCCGGACGGTTGCCGGGCGGATCTTGAAATCGGACCGTCCGATCGCCGCGCGGGGCATAGAAGGGATCGAAGAACTTTACGAAAAGAGAAGACCGCTCTATCTGAAATACGCCGATTTCGTGACGGACGCGAACGGTTACGGCGCGGCGGAAAAAGCGGAAACGATCATTGCCGCGTGGCGGGAATTTTCCGCAAACGGCAGGCCCGGCGGGGAAAGATCCCGGACGGGCGAAGGTCCTTCGCGGCGGAACCCCGGGAATAGGCAGGCTGCGGATAAAACGCGGAAAACAGACGGAACAAAGGAAAGATAACATGATCGCATTGCGCCATATCGAAAAAGTATACGAAACGAAGGAAAAGAAAGCGAAAGCGCTTTCCGACGTTTCGCTTGCCTTCCGGGACAGCGAATTTGTCTGTATTCTCGGGCATTCCGGGTGCGGAAAAACGACCCTTCTTAACGTGCTCGGCGGGCTTGACCGCTACACGAGCGGAGATCTTCTGATCGACGGGCGTTCGACAAAAGAGTTTAAAGACGCCGACTGGGACGGTTACCGTTCCGAAAAAGTGGGATTCGTGTTTCAGAGCTATAATCTGATCTCTCACCAGACGGCGATCGAAAATGTGGAAACCGCGCTTACGATCGGCGGGGTGGGGGCGAAGGAAAGGAGAAAGCGGGCGATCGACGCCCTCGTGAAAGTCGGGCTTGCCGATCACCTTCGCAAAAAGCCGAAACAGCTGTCCGGCGGAGAAATGCAGAGGGTGGCGATCGCAAGGGCGATCGTGAACGATCCCGAGATCATTCTTGCCGACGAGCCGACGGGTGCGCTCGATTCGAAAAACAGCGTGGCGGTAATGGATCTTCTGCGGTCGATCGCAAAAAACAAACTCGTGATCGTCGTGACCCATAACGACGAGCTCGCCGAAGCTTACGCCACGCGTATCATCCGCATTGCGGACGGAAAAGTGGTTTCGGACAGCAATCCTTTCGTCGCTCCGGAAAAGCCTTCCGCACCCGCGTCGAAAAAGCATTCTTCCATGCCCTATTCGCTCGCGGCGAAACTCAGTTTAAAAAATCTTGCGGGCAAAAAGGTGAGAACCATTCTTACGTCCGTCGCGGCGAGCGTCGCGGTGATCGGCATTTCTCTCGTGCTTGCGTGCAGCTCGGGGCTGAATTCTTTCGTGGACAAAGTTCAGCGGGACACCATGAGCGCAACGCCCGTTACGGTCGCGACGAAAGCCACGACTTACGAACCTTATTTCGAATCTCTGCTCGGCTATGTAAAGCCGAAAAAAACGGGTTCTTCTTCCTCGGGAAAGGGGGACGAGCCCACGCCGGACGTGTCGATCAACCACACGCTGAAAAACGCGACGAAAACGACGATTACGAATCACATCACGCAGGACTATCTCGATTACGTGGCGAAAGCGGACGGAAAGCGCGTGAGTTACGATTTGGGATATAATCTCAATATGCGCGTCTATAAGTCGTTTAACGTTTCTTTCGGCAGCAGCGGAAGATCGGAAACGGTCGACGCGATGGTCGATAACGCAAAGCGGTGGCAGGCGCTTCCCGGCGATAAAAGCATGGTTTACGAGCAATACGATATCATCGGGAAATATCCGTCCGCTTATAACGAACTCGCGCTGGTGGTCGGGAAAAATTCCTCGATCACGGACGCGCTTTTAACTTCTTATTATCTCGATATTTATTCTTCCGGAAAAGAAGGGTATTCTTACAACGATATTTTAAACGGCGCGCTCGGTTCCTTTTATCTGCTTACGAACGACGAATATTATTATAAGAAAGACGAATCGAAGGAAGTTTTTTCCGAAAACACGATCGGTATCGTGGACGACCTCGCAAATAAAATTTTCATCAATCCCAACGACACGAAAAAAGAGGAGATCCGGAAGGAGATCGACGGGATCCTGGGCGAGGGCAATGCGGATAAGATCGATTGCTACGGCGGCAATGCCGCAGGAGGGAAAAAGGGAACGGAGCTGAAGATCGTAGGGATCTTCCGCTTGAAGGAGGACGCGCAATACGGCATGTTGTCTTCTTCCCCGATCTGTTATACCCAGGATCTGACGGATCTTGTGAAGGCTCGTTCTTACGGCGGAACGTTCGGCGGGACGACGTACGAAAGATCTGCGGTCGTGGCGGCGCAGCTTGCCGATATGACGAAAAGCGTGCTCGAGGGCGGCGGAGCGCTTTCGACCGAAAAGGAAAAACAGAACGCCCTTGCCGATCTCGGCTATTCCGATATCCCCACCGTGATCCGGTTTTATCCGAAAACGATCGCGGATAAAGATTATCTTCTCGATTATCTCGACGCCTATAACGAAGGAAAAGCGGAAGAAGACAGGGTTGAATATGTGGATAACGTAGGCGTAGCGATCGAATATATCCGTTCGATCCTCGGCGGCGTGAGCGCGATCCTCATCGCCCTCACTTCCGTTTCGCTTGCGGTGTCGGCGATCATGATCGGAATCATCACCTACGTCTCCGTGATCGAACGGACGAAGGAGATCGGGATCCTGCGTTCGGTCGGAGCGCGAAAAAGGGACATCGCGCGGCTTTTCGTAACGGAAACGGGCATTATCGGATTCGTTGCGGGGGCGCTGGGGCTTATCTTCACGTCGTTTGCCGTTCTTCCGCTGAACTCCCTGTTTTATTCGATCACGGGGGTGAAACACTTTGTCGGGATCTCTCTTCCGCAGGCGGCGGGGCTTCTGGCGGCTTCCGTATTGCTTACGATCGTCGCGGGGTTGATCCCTTCTCTGAAAGCGGGAAAAGCCGACCCCGTGAAAGCGTTGAGGAGCGAGTGAAATATGAAAAAAAACGATCGTTTACCGACTTATATCGGCGGTTATGACAAAGCGGGCGGAATGTATTTCAGCTTTCTCGCCCTTCTTCTGATCCTTGTTACCGTGCTCGTTTCCGCCGTGGTCACGGGGGTGACCGGAGGCGGCGACCGGATGAACGAACTGACGCAGACGGACGGTTACCGCGTCTTTTCCTTTTTCGTGACCCCCGCGGCGATCCTTCTTTTAAGCTTTTTGTTTATGAAGATCGTCGGGCTTTACGACGTACGGGCTTTCTGCAAAGCTCCCGACAAAAGGGCATGGTTTTCCGCCGCGCTGATTTTTTTCGGTATGTTTTTCGGTCTGTCTTCTCTCAATTCTCTGTTTATATCCTTTCTCGGAAAAACGGCGGGGTATCGCTATACGGAGATCGCGTTTCCCTCTCTCACGCCCGCGAATTTTATTTTAACGGTTCTCGGCGTGTGTCTTCTCCCGGCGATCGCGGAAGAAATCTCTTTCCGCGGTATTATCGCAAAAGGGCTGACCTTTCTTCCGACGTGGGAAGCCTGCCTTGCGGGCGGGGTGTTGTTTTCCCTTTTCCACATGAACCCCGCGCAAACTCCTTATCAGTTATGCGTGGGCGCGCTGTTTACCTTTCTCGCGCTGAAAAGCGGATCGCTGCTCCCTTCCGCGGCGGTACATTTTCTCAACAATCTTCTCATCGTAACGTTTGAATTTTTCGCGCCCGGCGCGTTGGATTTCGGTTTGCCCGTAAAAATCGTTCTCGCCGTGCTCGGGATCGGCTCGATCGTTCTCGGCGTGTTTCTTTCCGCCCGGAAGGAAAGGGAACGGACGGAAGGGAACAGACTTGCGTTTTTCTGGCGGGCGTTTGCCGGGATCGCGATCTGCGTGGTGATGTGGATCGCCCAGCTCGTCGTTTCGCGGGGGTGACGGTATGATAAAAATCAGGGTCGCCGCCGTGGGAAAAGTGAAGGAAAGTTATTTCCGCGAAGGGATCGCGGAATACGCCAAACGGCTTTCCCGCTATTGCGAATTCGAGATCGCGGAAGTGAAAGAGGAGAATTTCAACGACCGCCCGGACGGTGCGTCGATTGCGAAAATCCTGAAGACGGAAGGGGAAAGACTTTCGAAAGCGGCGAAGGGATATACGATCGCCCTCGCCGTGGAAGGAAGGAAACTTTCTTCCGAAAAACTGGCTCAGACGATCGGAAAACTGACGGCTTCCGGCGAAGGGGAGATCACTTTTCTGATCGGCGGCAGTTACGGGATCGACGAAGAATTGAAAAAGCGTTGCCGGGACAGGATCTCTTTTTCGGACATGACTTTTCCGCACGCGTTGATGAGGCTGATCGCGTGCGAGCAGATCTACCGCGCCTTTTCCATCCTGGCGGGGTCGGAATATCATAAATAAGAGACAGAAATAAGGGAAGCCGAAGGTGTTGTATGATCGACTTTAACGAAAAAATGATGCGCGCCGCCTTGAGAGAGGCGATGAAAGCCGAAAGAAAGGAAGAGATCCCGATCGGCTGCGTGATCGCGGAAAACGGAAAGATCGTCGCGCGGGCGCACAACCTCAGACAGACGAAACGGATCGCGACGGCGCACGCGGAGATCCTCGCGATCGAAAAAGCCTGCCGTAAAAAAAAGGACTGGCGGCTTCCGGACGCGGTGATGTACGTCACGTTGGAACCGTGCGCGATGTGCGCGGGGGCGATCGCCAACGCGAGGATCGGAAAAGTTTACTTCGGCGCATACGAGCCGAAAGGCGGGGGCGTTTGCAGCAAGTTTTCCATTCTCGAGGAAAGCGGACTGAATCACGTGGCGGAATGGGAAGGCGGACTTCTCGAAGAGGAGTGTTCCGCCATATTGAAAAATTTCTTCAGAGCCAGAAGAAAAAAACCGGCGGAAAAGGAAAAGAGCGGGGAAGAAACTTTCGGAAACCCCGGGTGACCGGGGTCGGAATTCGTCAGTTTGCTCTTTTTTTTCATACAAATTCAACAAAAAAGCAAAAGGACGCTCATTCGCTTGCCAACATTGGTTTGATTGCTATATAATATATAAGTAAATATGTCTCGTCCGGGCGGTTGCGGACATAACGGAAGCCGCACGAGCATACGCGGAGAGCGTTCCCGTTCGGGATGAAATTCTTCGGAGGAAGCAATGATTACACACAGCACAGAAATTAAGCTTTTTGCGGGCAATTCCAACAAAAAGCTTGCGGAAGCGATCGCCAGAGAACTCCACATTCCTTTAAGCGAAGTGGAAGTCGGGCATTTCAGCGACGGTGAAACGAGCGTTCATCTCTGCGAAACCGTGAGAGGAAGAGACGTATTCATCATTCAGTCTACCTGCGCTCCCGTGAACGAGAATCTGATGGAACTTCTCATTATGATCGATGCGGCGCGCAGAGCGTCCGCGGGCAGAATTACGGCGGTGATCCCCTATTTCGGTTACGCGAGACAGGACAGAAAAGCAAGATCCCGCGATCCCATCACGGCAAAACTCGTGGCAGACATCATTACTTCCGCCGGTGCGGACAGAGTTCTTACGATGGACCTTCACGCGGCGCAGATCCAGGGCTTTTTCGATATTCCCGTGGACAATCTGCTCGGCGGTCCCATCCTTTACAAAGCGTTCAAAGACAAGGTGGACGACGATTTCATGATCATTTCCCCCGACGTAGGTTCCGTTGCCCGCGCGAGAGCGGTCGCAACCAAACTCAATTGCCCCATGGCGATCATCGATAAGAGAAGACCGAAGGCGAACCAGCTGGAAGTCATGAACATCATCGGCGACGTGAAGGGCAAGAAGTGCCTGATGGTGGACGATATGATCGATACCGCCGGCACGATCTGCCAGGGCGCGGAAGCTCTTTATAACCACGGCGCAAGCGAAATTTACGCCTGCTGCTCTCATGCGGTTTTAAGCGGACCCGCCATCGAAAGATTGCAGAATTCTCACATCAACGAACTCGTCGTGCTCGACAGCGTTCTGCTGACGGAAGAAAAGCAGATCCCGAAGATCAAAGTTCTTTCGGTTGCGAAACTTTTCGCTACGGCGATCGAAAACATTTATCTGGACAAGAAGATGTCCGATATTTACGACAACTGATAACGAAAGGGCTTTGCCGGTTGGAAACGCGACCGGCGGCTTGTCCGGGCGGCAAAATCCATGCCGCCCGTTTTTGCCTTTCCGGGAGGATAAGAAAACATGTATCTGATAGCGGGGCTCGGAAACCCCGGGAAAGAATATCTGAAAACCCTTCACAACATCGGCTTTATGGCGGTGGAACTGCTCGCGGAAAAATTCGGAGCGGAGTTCGGTAAAAAGGCTTTCAAAGGGCTGATCGCGGAAAAGAAGATCGACGGGGAAAAAGTTCTGTTTTTAAAACCGCAGACGTATATGAATCTTTCGGGCGAAAGCATCCGCGAAACGGTGGATTTTTATAAGATCCCGACAAAAAACGTGCTCGTGATTTACGACGATCTCGATCTGCCCATCGGCTCGCTGAGGATCCGCCCGTCCGGGTCTTCCGGCACGCATAACGGCATGCGCAATATCGTGAAAGAACTCGGCACGACCGATTTTCCCCGCATCCGCGTCGGCACGAAACCTGTCGCCACGAATCTTTCCGTGATCGATTACGTGCTTTCGGATATCCGCAAAGAGGACGAGGCGGCGTTTAAAACTTCGATCGGGAAAGCCGTTCTCGCGGCGGAAGGTTTTATCCGCGGCGAATCGACGGAAAAACTGATGTGCGCTTATAACGGATAAAAGCCGTTTTTGTTTCTGCATACGCGGAAAAACGATTCCTATGTTCAGAGATTATTTTAAATTCGAAACTTTGGGCGACGATTTTTCGTCGATCGGACAAAGCATCCGCAGCGGACAATCCTCTGCGGTTTTCGGCGTTACGTTTGCCGAAAAATGCCTGATCGCGGCGATGCTCGACGCGCCCGTTCTCTACCTCGTGAAAGATCCCCTTTACGGCATGAAGGTGGCGGACGAGATGAAGGCGATCTGCGGGGAAGACGTGGTGTTTCTCCCCGCCAAAGACGACGTTCTTCTCTATAAAAACGCATTCGACAAATCTTCTTTATACCGCAGGATCGAAGCCCTTTGCCGCATAAAGCGGGGGGCGAGAAAAGTCGTGGCGACGTTCGAAAGTCTTTTACAGCTCTTTCCGAAAGAACTTCCTTCCGTTACGGTGGAAAAGGGCGGGAATTACGATATTTACGAGCTGGCGAATTTTCTCTCTTCCGCGGGATACAAAAGGGAAGAGTTTGCGGAAAGCAAAGGGACGTTCGCCATGCGCGGGGATATTTTCGAAGTGTTTCCCGTCGATTCCGACGAGGTGTACCGCATCGACTTTTTCGGCGACGAAGCGGAAGCGATCCGGAAATACGACATAGCGGACAAAAGCGAAAAAACGGCGGTTTCCTCGGTTACGATCGTTCCCGCGACGGACGTTCTCATCCGCAGGGAAGACGTGCCCTTTCTGAAAGAAAGGATAGAGACTTCGCTGAGAAAATTCAGAACGCTGATCGTGCGGGACGAGGCGAAGAAGATCGCTGCGGAACTCGAGGAAAAACTCGACGCGGAAAATTTCGACGATTCTCTGCAGTTTCTGATGCCCGTCGTGCCGTCTGTCGGCGGGGATATTTTTTCCTATCTTCCGGAAGATACCGTCGTGTGTTACGACGAATGCAAACTGCTGAGAGATAACCTTTCCGCCGTCGTGAAAGAGCATACCGAACGGTGCCTTTCTTTAAGCCGCGCGGGCAAGGCGTTCGATTTTACCGTTCTGCAACAGGGCGACGGAGAGAAACTGATCGCGAAATTCAACGAGAAACGGCAGATCGCCTTTCAGAACATTACCACGGCGATCGGCTTTTTCAATCCTTTGAAAACCTTTTCGATCCGTTGTTCGCCCGTGGCGAGATACTCCGTAAAACCGGACGATCTGTTTACCGACGTTTCCAACTGGAAATTCGGGGCGTATAAAGTGCTGATCGCCTGCGGGAACGAACGCCGCGCCGAAAAACTGTGCGAGGATATGGCTGCCCGCGGCATCACGGCGACGAGGAGCGATACGGCGGAACTTTACCCCGGCTCGGTGGTTGTGACGTCTTATTTCCTGCCGACGGGGCTCGTGCTTCACGGACCGAAAACGGTCGTGATCGGCACGGGGGATATCTACCTCGAACGGCGCGCGGACAAAAAGATCCGCAAGCGCAGGAACGATCTGTTCCAGGCGCCCGAAGTCGGCGATTTCGCCGTGCACGAGGTTCACGGGATCGGCTATGTTTCGGGCGTGAAGAGAATTTCCACCCAGGAAGGAACGAAGGATTACGTTGCCGTGCAATATCTCGGCGGCGATATGCTGTACGTCGGCGTGGACCAGCTGGATAAGCTGACCAAATATGTGGGCGGCGGGGAAAAGCCGACGCTCAACCGCATCGGCGGCAAGGAGTTCGAGCGCATCAAGGAACGCGCGCGCGCTTCCATCGCCGAAATGACGATCAACCTGAAAAAGCTGTACCGGGCGAGAAAAGAGAAGAAGGGTTTCGTGTTCTCTCCCGATAACGAACTGACGGAGGAATTCGACAACTGTTTCGAATTCGAGCCGACGGAAGACCAACTGCAATCCGTTGCGGAGATCCGCGCCGACATGGAAAGCGAGAAGGTGATGGATCGCCTTTTGTGCGGAGACGTCGGCTTCGGTAAGACGGAAGTTGCGTTCCGCGCCGTGTTCAAAGCCGTTTCGGACGGCAAACAGGCGGCGCTCGTCTGTCCGACCACCATTTTGTGCGAACAGCACTATATGAGCGCGCTGAAGCGGTTCGAAGGATTCGGGGTGCGCATTGCCGCCATGAACCGTTTCAAAACCCCGGCGGAACAGGCGAAAATCGCCGAAGGGCTGAAAAACGGAGAGATCGACTTCGTGATCGGCACCCACCGGCTGTTCGGAAAGGATATCGGGTTCAAAGACCTCGGTCTTCTCGTTCTGGACGAAGAACAGCGGTTCGGCGTGGAGCATAAGGAAAAGCTGAAATTGCTGAAGGATAACGTGGATACGCTCACCATGACCGCGACGCCCATCCCGAGAACGCTGCATATGTCTCTCACGGGGATCCGCGATATCAGCACCATCACGACGCCGCCCAAAGTCAGAATCCCCGTGCAGACCTACGTGACGGAAGAGAGCGACGCCCTCATCCGCGACGCCGTTTCCCGCGAACTTGCACGGGGCGGGCAGGTGCTTATCCTGTATAACCGCGTGGAGACCATTTATAAATTTGCCGATAACGTGAAAGCGATCCTTCCCGAGGCAAAACTCATCGTATGTCACGGGCAGATGGACAAAAAAGAACTCGAAAACAACATTTTCAGTTTCTATCGGGAAGAATACAACGTGCTCGTTGCCACAACGATCATCGAAAACGGCATCGACCTTCCGAAGGCAAACACCCTTATCGTGATCGATAGCGACAAGCTCGGGCTTTCCACCCTGTATCAGCTGAAAGGCAGGGTGGGCAGAAGCAACGTGATGGCGCATGCCTATTTCACCTTCAATGCGGAGAAAGTGCTTGCCGAATCGGCTTATAAAAGGCTTTCCGCTCTGATGGAATTTACGGACATGGGCAGCGGTTACAAGATCGCAATGCGCGATCTCGAGATCCGCGGGGCGGGAAACGTTCTCGGGCGGGAACAGCACGGGCATATGGATAAGATCGGTTACGAGCTCTATTCCAAACTTCTGAAAGAGAGCCTCGGCGAGGTGACGAAAGATTTCGACACCGAGCTCGATATCATGACGGACGCCTATATTCCGGACGCTTACATTTCCAATTCGTCTTCGCGGATGGACTGTTACAAACAGATCGCCGAGATCATGGACGAAAAGGACGAGAGAAGGGTCCTTTCTTCCGTCGAGGAGAATTACGGACCGATCCCGCACGAAGTGGAAAACCTCGTGGCGATCGCGAAACTGAAAGCCGCGGCGAAAAAGAAGAGGGTGGTAAAGGCGGTCGTTTCGGGCAAAAACGCTTCGCTCGCTTTCGCCGGGATCGACGCGTTGCAGGGAAACGGCGTTCTCGACGCCGTGGAAAAATTCAAGTCGTTCGCCACGCTCACGTTTGCCGAAAACCCCGTCGTGGTGTTCCGTACGGACGGCGCGAAGCCGGAAGAAACGATCGCGCGGATGACCGCTTTTCTCTCCGTGGACCCCGCGGCGGATCGATGATCCGTTCGCCGTCTTTTCCGGCGCGGGAAAACCCTTTCGGGCGGATGATTCGCATGAAAAAACGGCATGACAAGGCGGAAAAAGTAATTTTTTAATCTTTTTCACAAAAAACGGCGTGAAATGCCTTGCAATGTTTCTTTTTATTTAGTATAATAATTATAATTGCGAAATATAATGTCGAGTTATATTCACGAACTAACATTTCGGGAGACATCTATGAAAAAGTTGCTCTTTAAACTTGCCGGCGTGACGTGCGCCGCCGCTTTGTCCCTTTCGGCTTTCTCGTCCTGCGGTCTTTTCACCGTCAATAAGGACAGGGATATGGCGCGTACCGCGGCAACCGTGCAGATCGACAAATCGGTAG
This sequence comes from uncultured Acidiphilium sp., assembly GCA_902495325.1. Lineage (GTDB taxonomy): Bacteria > Bacillota > Clostridia > Christensenellales > Borkfalkiaceae > UBA10281. The sequence goes on along the minus strand of CABUWK010000021.1, from coordinate 9,107 downwards.
ACGCGGAGAATATCTATAAGAGGGAGATCACCGCGGGATATATTTCTTACGGATATTATTACGTTCAGCAGTATTCGTACACCGTGGCGGATGCTTATAAACTCGTTTTCAACAACCTGATCCAGAACAGCGTCATCGTGCAGCAGTCGAGAAAAGAACTGATCGACAAATATTCTTCCCTCCTTCCGTCGGAAGAAGACAGAACGACCCTTTTCAACGAACTGAAAGAAGCCGGTCTTCTCGGTCTTTTCGCGACCGAAGCGGACGTTGCGGCTTATAAATCTTCGGGAAAGAGCAGCCTTAACCAATATATGATCGACACGTACGGTTCGAAGACGACGGTCGGTAAGAACGATCCCGCTTTCCGTTTCGCCACCCGCGAGCAGGTCTGGAAAGCGATCTCCGATATCGTTGACAGCGTAAACTCCGTGATCGATTCTTTTGCCGATTCTTCGGATGATACGACGGACGATTACGAAAAGATCACTTATTCCGCCCGCACGACCCCCACGATGAACAAAGAGGACGAGGAAGAGACGGACGAAAAGAAAGAAGAGAACATCGCGAAATACAAGGCGAACAAGATCGACGTTTCGGGCAGCAGAACGCAGTACCTCGCAAAGGCGTATCAGAACTTCGTGAAGATCGGCGTGCTTGACAGCGGCGAGACGTATACGGCTACCGATATGGTCTCCGTGCTCGGTCTTACCTATTTTAAATCCAACCTGATCTCGAGCGTGGAATCCTCCCTTGTTTCCCTTTACGAACAGGGGCTGAAGAACGACGCGAACATCGACTATACGAAGGTGGACGAGATCTATAAAGACGACGCCGCGAAAGCCGCGGAAGAAAAGGAAAAGATCGCCGCGAATCTCTGGACGCAGTATCTGACCCTTCGTCAGGCGCAGCAGGACAAATATGCCGGAAAATATTCCGACCTCGAAACCGCCCTCGGCAACGTGGGTTCGAGCTCCTTTGTCGTATATAACCCGAACTACGGTTACGCTTACGTTTCTCACCTCGTTATCCAGTTCAGCGACGAGCAGAAGACCATCGTTTCCGACATTCAGGCGCAGAAGGATAAAACCGCCGACGAGATCAATGCCGAGATCGAGGCATTTGCGAACAACATCGTCGTGAAAGATCTGAGAAGCTCCTGGGTGCAGTCCGGTTACGGTACTTATGACGGCGCCGAATTCACTTTCTCGAGCGATTACGTTTACAACACCGAAAGTCCGCTTGCGAAATTCAACGGTACGATCGATAAGGTTTCCGCTTACACCACTACGGACGACGACGGCAACAAAATCAACCACTTCGCTTATTCCGGCGTAAAACCGAGAAATTACAGCGTGGGCGAGTTCGAAGCGATCGTTCGTCAGGTTATGGGCACGGACAAGATGGCTACGGTTCCCGCGGTCGGTGATCCTGTCGCGAGACTTGCCGGCTACACCGGTTCGGAATCGAAGATCAAGAAAGAAGATTTCAATAATTTCGAAGATCTCAAATTCGCGTTCAGCACGGACGAAGGAAACTTCAACAAATATCTCGGTTATCTGTATTCTCCCATCACTTCTTCCACGCAGTACGTGAAAGCGTTCGCGAAAGCCTGCGGCGAAGTTGCGACGGACGAAACGAACGGCGGCGTAGGCGCATATAAGGTGTTCGTTTCTCCCGAATACGGTCTGCATATCGTTCTTTGCACCGCGCGCGGCGATTACGGTTGCTATGCCGACGCCGAAGCGTTCACCGCCGATCTCGGGGATAAGAACAGCGTTGCTTACGAATTCATGAAAGCGAACGTCGATCTCGTTACCGATAAATATATCAGCGACATCGCGCAGAGCTTTATCAACAAATATACGACGGACGGCGCCAAGATCGACGGCACGAACGATTCCGTCGTGGTGAAATTCCCGAAGATCTATAAAGACCTTTTCAAAGAATAAGCCTTGAAACAACAGAGACAAAACGTACTTACGGAAAGTTTTTCGGCAGAAAACCGATCCGGGGTGCGTTTTTCTTTTTTCCCGAAAAACAAAAAAATTTTTTCGGAAATTGCGACCGTCCGGGGGAAAAAGAGTACTATAGAAGTGAAAACGTTTTCGGAAAAAACTGCGAGAAGGTGATCGGCACGGAAGATAACGAAATCGTCGGTCTGTTCTATATGCGGAACGAAAAAGCGATCGAAGAAACGGGCGGGAAATACGGAGGTCTTATGAAAAAGATCTCGCGGAATATTCTGAAAGACCCGCGCGACGCGGAAGAGTGTTACAACGATTCCCTCTGCGCCGTGTGGAACGCGATTCCGCCGGCAAAACCCGATTCCCTGGCGGCGTTCCTGTGCAGGCTCACGCGGAATACGGCTTTGAAAAAGGTCGCTTTTCTGAAACGGAAAAAGAGATGCGCGGCGGAGATCCCTTTATCCGAACTCGAAACCGTTCTTTCGGATAAAGAGTCGGAAAGATTTTCGTCAGACGGAGAGATCGCGGAGAAGATCAACGATTTCCTTCGTTTGCAGAAAGAAGACGTACGTAATATTTTTATCCGCAGATATTTCTTTTTCGAAAGCGTGAGTGAAATTGCGGAAAGGTATTCGTTTACCGGAAGCAAAGTGAAAAACGTGCTGTATCATGCCAGACAAAGGCTGAAAGAATACTTGATCCGGGAGGGTGCAGAGATATGAAAACGTGTCGCATTGCCGATGCGATCGGGCGTCTGGACGACGACCTGATCGAAGGGGCGTTACGCTCCGGCACAGTCGGAGCAAAGGAAAAAGAAAAAATAATCGGAAAGGAGAGCTCCCGCGGGAGAAAGAGGAAAGTTTTTACGAGGATCGCCGCCGTTGCGGCGGCGGTCGCGGTAACTTTTTCGGCAGGATATGCCGTCGCGGCGGCAGTGATCGTCGGCGGAACCAAAGGACAGCATGCGGGACCGAATTACGGGGAAGCAAAAGCCTTGAGCAACGTGGGTGGGATCTTTCGGAATTATACGGCGAGGGTCGCGGACGGTTTTTTTGCGGAGATCGTTCCCGAAACGAAGATCTTTTCCGAAAAATACGGAACGGTCACGCTGAACGGAACGACCTATTCCGCGCGCGGAGAGTATGCGAAAGAAGAGCTGATCGGCGAGGAGATCGGCGTCGTGACTTTACCGGACGGAAGTTTCCCCGCTTATGCCGTAAAAGGAATCGCTCCCGGCAGAACGATCGCCGTGAAGGCGGAAGAGGAGTTTTACCTGTATGCGAACGATCCCGAGGTTGCCCCCGATACGTTCGGTGAGCTGTGGGAGGCTTACGGTTTCGAAAGCACGCTTTCGTTTTCCCGCATCGCGGTGAAATCAAGTGCGACGGGAACGCGCGAGGCGGCTTTGCAGAACGTTGCGGAATGCGTTGCTCTTTTAAAAGGGTTCGGAAACGCGACTCTTTGCCGGGAAACCGGTCTCCCCGCGGACGGCGTATCTTTTATCGTTTCGTCCGAAGCGATCGGAATTTACAAACGAGAGATCGTCGTATCCGCAAACGGCACGCTTTCGGTCGATCTTTTCGGAACGCGGTTTGTATATGAAATCGGAAAAGACAAGGCGGCGGAAGCGATCGATTATGTCTCCGGTCATTCCGTTTCGGTATCGGCGGAGCCCTACGAGTTCAAGGCATGGGGCGAAATTACGGAAATCGGCGAAGGGTACTTTGTGATAAACGACGGACCTTTCTGCGTTTACGGTTACGAGGCGCTTGCGTTTAGGGTGTCGGTCGGAAATTCCGCTTTCGCGCGGTACGTCGCGGCGGGAGATCTGAAAGCCGGCGATAAAATCGCCGTTGTTTTCAGGGGATATATCGACGCGGAAAACGGAAACCTGATCGCGGACGGAAGAAAAATTCTGAAATATCGGGAGGACAAAATATGAATCGGAAATTTTTGAGGGCGGCGGGCACGGCTCTGGCGTGCGCAATGTTTACGGCAGGACTTACGGCATGTTACGTGCCGAAAAAGATCGGGGCGACGGAATTGACAAAGGGTTTCTCTTTTATGAAGGAAACTTCGGACGCGTCCGTTGAGGACGGCGTTTATGAGGGGCTGAGCGATTTCGGTTTTACCCTGTTAAACGGCGCGGTGAAGGAGAGCGGCGCAAAAAACACGATGATCTCTCCCTTTTCGGCGGCGGCATGCCTCGGCATGATCGCAAACGGCGCGGAAGGGCAGACGAAAGCGGAGTTCGAAACCCTGCTCGGAGCGAAAACGGAGGACGTGAACGCCGCGATCGCGAAGACGATCTCGGAAAGCGGAAAAGAAGTGAAAATCGGAGATTCCGTCTGGCTGAGAAAGGGAAACGTCGAGGCGGAAGAGTCTTTTCTGAAGACGGTGAAAGGATATTATAATGCCGAGGTTTACGAGTCCGCTTTCGATGCGAAAACGCTGAAAGATATCAACAACTGGTGCAAAAACAAGACGGACGGCATGATCGACAACGCCCTCGAACGCATCGACGGCGATCAGGTTATCTATCTGATCAACGCTCTTCTGTTCGATGCGAAATGGAAAAACAAGTACGAAAAGTCCGACGTTTTAGCGAGATCTTTTACCGGTTATAACGGAAATACCTCTTCCGTACAGATGATGTACTCGGAAGAAACGGCATATCTCGATTTCGGCAATGCGGACGGATTCCTGAAAAGTTATCTCGGCGATGCCTATTCCTTCCTCGGCGTTCTGCCCCGCGAGGGAACGGACGTTTTCGATTTCGCGCAGTCGCTCGACGGCGAAAAATACCTTTCGGTTTTCAGAAACCGCACAAGCCGCCCGGTATCGGCGGGGATCCCCGAGTTTTCCTTCGGCGATTCCCGACAGTTAAAGAACGTTCTGTCGGCGGCGGGCTTGAAAAAAGCATTTCTGCCGGATGCGGAATTCGGGGCAATGGGAAAGTGTTCGGGCGGAAATTTATATCTCGATTTCGTTTTGCAGAAAACGAAGATCGACGTAAACCGCAACGGCACGAAAGCGGCGGCGATCACGATCGGTGGCGGCAAGTGCGAATCCGCCGCGCCGGAAGAAAAGATAAAAATCGTTCTCGATCGTCCGTTTTTGTTCGGAATTACGGATAACGCCACGGGGTTGCCCCTTTTCCTCGGCATCGTAACGAATCTGTAAAAACGCAAGCGAAAAACTTATGAAAAACGTTTGACAAACGGAAAAGGAAAGTGTTATAATAAGTAAGCTGAAGCAGAAGATACCCTTCTCGCCGTAAGAATGATCGAAGCGGCAGAATAACGTTGATTCCTTTTCCGTTTGTTTTATAACGGGAAATTTGTTACGGGTACTTTTGCGGTAACCCGTTTTTTTGTTCGTAAAAACAAAACCCGGATTCCGCCTCGGGAAAGCGTTTTCAAAAACGCAGGGCGGGAGAGAATTAATTTATAAATCGGGAAGGTATACGACCATTAAAGAGCAGATTCAGATCAACGAAGACATCAGAGATCGGGAAGTACGTTTGATCGGCGCAGACGGCGCGCAACTCGGCATTGTCAGCGGACAGGAAGCGAAAAGGCTTGCGGAAGAAGCAAACCTCGACCTGGTGAAGATCGCCGCACAGGCGACGCCGCCCGTCTGTAAGATCATGGATTACGGCAAATATCGTTTCGAAACGTTGAAAAAACAGAAAGAAGCGAAAAAGAATCAGAAGACCGTGGAACTGAAAGAAATCTGGCTTTCCATGACCATTGACGTGGGCGACCTCAACGTCAAGGCAAAGCAGGCGCAGAAATTTCTTGCAAGCGGCAACAAAATCAAGGTTTCAATCAAGATGAGAGGCAGACAGAACGCCCATTCGGCACTCGGGGTAGACGTTATGAATCGTTTCTTCGAAACGGTCGGTCCCGTTGCGGTAATGGAAAAGCGTCCTTTGCTGGAGGGCAGGAACATTCTTATGATCCTTGCCCCCTCGAAATCCAATGCGTGAACACATAAATAAATTCGGAGGAGAATATTATGCCCAAAATGAAATCGCACAGCGGTGCAAAAAAGCGTTTTAAGCTGACCGGTACCGGTAAGGTTAAGAGATACAGCCAGAACAAGAGCCATATCCTTAGCAAAAAATCGACGAAGAGAAAGAGAAGATTGAGAACGGGAACTTACGTTTCCGCAACGCAGGAAAAGACGGTTAAGACCCTTATTCCTTACAAAAAGTAATAAAGGAGAAAAGAGACTATGCGTATTAAAAGAGGAGTTAACGCTGTTAAAAAGCGTAGAAAAATTTTAAAACTTTCCAAAGGTTATTTCGGTTCGAAGAGCAAACTTTACAGAGTTGCGAGACAAGCCGTAATGAAGTCTCTTTCCTATGCGTATGTAGGAAGAAAGGCGAAGAAGAGAGATTTCCGCAAACTGTGGATCGCGAGAATCAACGCGGCTTGCAGACTGAACGGTATGTCTTACAGCACGTTTATGCACGGCTTGAAACTTGCGGGCATCAACCTGAACAGAAAAGTTCTTGCCGACATGGCTGTGAACGACGCCGCAGGGTTTACCGCTCTTACCGAAACCGCGAAAGCGCAACTCAACTGAATTACCGTATGAGCTGTAACGCTTTCGGTATTACGGCAGATCCGCCGCGATACGGAAAGGGCTACGGCTCTTTTTCGTTTAAGCGCAGAAATGATAACGTCTAAAACCAACAAAACGGTAAAACTGATCGCCTCTTTAAAGCAGAAAAAGTACCGCGACGAAACGGGGCTTTATTATGCGGAGGGATTCAAAATGGTGGCGGAAGCAAAGGCTGCGGGAAAAAAGATCGAACTGATCGCCGCGACCGAAGAAGGCGCGAAAAAAGCCGGGATCTCGGAAACGGACGAGCGTGCGGTGATTTTATCGGATGACGTTTTCGCTTACGTTTCGGACGAAACGACCCCGCAGGGGATCCTCGCGCTGATCCGCGAGGATGACGCCGCGGACGAATTGCCCGAAAAACCGTGCGTTCTGCTTGACGGCGTTTCCGACCCCGGGAACGTCGGCACGATTTTAAGAACGTGCGTCGCCGCCGGTGCGGAAGACATTTTCCTCGTGAACTGTGCCGATCCCTATTCCCCCAAGGCGGTAAGAGCGTCGATGAGCGGCATTTTCTTTGCGAAGCTTCGCAGAAAAACAAAAGCCGAAACGCTGAAAATGCTTGAAGGGTTCCCGATGATCGTTGCGGACATGAAAGGAGAGAACGTATTCTCCTTCCGTCCGCCCGAAAAATTCTGTCTTGTGATCGGAAACGAGGCGAACGGAGTGAGTGACGAAGTGCGCGCCGCGGCGGCATATACGGTAAAGATCCCGATGTCTGCACATTCGGAAAGCCTGAATGCGGGCGTTTCGCTTGCCGTTATGTTATACGAGCTTACGGCGGGGAAGGGGCTTCCTTTGACCGGCGGGGTGGAATAAGGCGGCGGTTGAACGAAAACAACAAAAAGGAGAAAAGATTTCTATGTCAGGACACAGCAAATGGGCGAATATCAAAAATAAGAAAGCGAAAACGGATGCGGTGAGAGGAAAAGTTTTCACCAAAATCGGGCGTGAACTTGCCGTTGCCGCAAAGGGTAACCCCGATCCGTATACCAACAGCAAACTTGCCGACGTTATCGCAAAAGCGAAAGCCGCCAACATGCCGAACGACAATATCAAGAGAAGTATCGCAAAGGCGGCGGGCGAGCTTAACGGCGTAAACTACGAAAACCTTACTTACGAAGGATACGGCGTGGGCGGAAGCGCGGTGATCGTGACTGCGCTTACGGACAATAAAAACAGAACGGGCGGAGACGTCCGCCATATTTTCGACAAATTCGGCGGCAATCTCGGTTCTACGGGCTCCGTTTCCTATATGTTCAAATACTGCGGCGTGATCGTTGTGGAAAGAACGGTGGATATGGATGAAGATTCCATGATGGAGATCGCCCTAGAAGCGGGCGCGGAAGACGTGATTACGAACGACGATTCTTTCGAGATCAGAACCGCCCCCGGTGATTTCTCCGCCGTGAGAAAATATCTCGAAGAAAAAGAATTCCGTTTCCTCGAGGCGGAACTCATGATGATCCCCAACGACAAGGTCACTTTGGACGAACATCAGCTCGAAACCTTCTCGAAAATGCTTGACGCTTTCGAAGACAACGACGATGTTCAGGACGTTTATCATAACGTAGACCTTCCCGAAGAAGAGGAAGAAGAATAAGACTATCCCGGCACTGCAAAAGTGCCGGTTTTTTTTGTCGTCGGCAGGGCATCATATAAAAATTTTTCGCTTTTATAGGGGAAAAGGTCGAAAAAACTTGAAAACAGGCAGATCGTGTGATATAATGAAAACGAAATGCGGGGCAAATTACGGAAAACGTCGGTTTTACGGATCGCTGCCCGGCTTACAGGGAGGAATGGAAATGAATTACGGAAGAAGGGATCCGGAAACAGAAGAAGGCGGGCGCATGCGTCTGCCGTATGAAAAGGCGTCGGTACAGATCATCCTGTTCTCGCCGGAAGACATTATCACGACGAGTGCAGAGTGGAACAACGATTGTGACTTTGACGATGATACGAAGGACGATATTTTTCCGGAAAATTAACAGATAGGCTTAGCCTAACTTTTGCAAGGGATGAATAAACGAAGGGAAAACGGGCAAACTGATTTCGTCAACAAAGGAGATCGAAGTATTTAGTCGGAAATTTTGCGGAAGGTTACGTTTTGCCGCTTGTTGCTTGCAACCGGCGGAACGAACGACGAACGCGGAAGTGATTATCGGGCTTCTTTCTCAAAAAAACTTTGTTGCTTCGATATAGCTTTTGTCCGTTAAGGCAACGAGGCGCCGGAACAGGCGTTCGCGTTCGTCACACAAAAGAACACGGCACGGCGTTCAAGCCCTGCCGGTGAATACGGGCAGGGCATTTTCCGCAAGTCTTTTTCGGCTTGCGGATTTTTTTGTTTCGGGCGATCGTATGCCAGGCAAGAATAATACGAACCATGGTCTGACGGCGTATTTTTGACTAATACTTCGTTACGCTCACGGCTTATACGTTAAGTATTAACCCGTTCGCGTGCCTTGTCTTAGCCTAAAAATCCGCCGTCAGACTTGCCCGCAACCAAAACGC
>CABUWK010000020.1 GCA_902495325.1 uncultured Acidiphilium sp. | reverse complement strand
GAGCGGAACGCAGTATTAGTCAAAAACACGGCGTAAGACCGGGTTTAAATGCAATCACCTGTGGCTAACGGCGATAAATTCAGGAAAATCGAGGCAAACGAGCGAAGTCATACTTGACCGTATTACAAGCGAGTTTAACAAAGATTTTACGAATTTTGCGCCGTTAAAACTTGATGACGTTCACTTTTCTCTCGGCTGACACAGTCACAAACCAATTTTTCGCCGTAAAAATATTTAGTGATGGCGAATGCTAAGCCTATTATTCTTTTCCGTTATTCCCGCGGGAACGACGGTCGCAATTCTCAAGCGCACGCCGGAACGTTCCCTTTATCGTTACCGCAAGTTCGCCGACCATCTCTTCCGGTTCGGCGGACATATCGTTCGCCACCCAATCCAGCAGAAGCCCGACAAACGCATATTTATAAAAATGCGCTATAAACTCCTTGTCTTCCGTCCTGACCGTAAGCCCGGCGGACTCCTCTTCTACCACGGGATACAAAAGCGGATATACCATTTTGTACAAATACGTGGTAAGCACCTCGCGCGGAGAAGAACGGTAAATATTTCTTACGAAAACCTTCTCTTTCTTCAGCGTTTCGAAAACGGCGAGGATCCCTTCCTGACAGGTATCGTAATTCTTGTTATTTTCAATTGCTTCGTCGGCTTCTTCCAGGCAGATCCACTCCACGAGATCGGGAATATCCTGAAAATGGTAATAAAACGTCTGCCGGTTGATGGAACACTTTTCGGCGATGTCGTTCACGGTGATCTTCGAAAGAGACTTTTCCCGCATCGTTTCTTTGAGCGCCGCCGCAATGGCTTTTTTCGTCGTCAGTTTACTCATGATCCGGATCGTCACCTCTGAATCTGAAAAATTTTATCGGAATCCCCGGTCACCCGCACCCCGGCAGAAGGCTTGCCGATTTATTTATCCAACCCGCAACCTTCGCAACCGTTGCATTTCGGCTCCGCGCCCTTCCGGCAACCGCCGCAGGATTCGCAGGCGGAAGGATCGCCGCCTTCCTCTTCCTCGTCGTCATCCTCGTCGAGTTCGCGCATAAATTCGTTATATACTTCTTCGAGAAGATCTTCGTCTTCGATCGGCAGAAGAACTTCGTTTCCTTCATCACCCGAAATCCGGAAGATTACAACTTCGTCCGGATCGACCCCGTTCATTTTTTCGGCAGGCTGAAAGAAAACATACCATTCGTCTTTGTATTCGATCGTTCCGATATGATAAAAGTTAAGCACGTTTCCCTGATCGTCGGTCAGTTCCACAACGTCGTCAAGTTCGGTTTCCGGTTTCGCTTCATGATAATTTTTGCTCATTTTTCGTCACACTCCTCTTTTTTTCTTTGCAAGATAATCTTCCAATATATAGGAAGCCGCGATTTTATCGATCACGTCTTTTCTTTTTTCTCTGCGCATATCCGCTTCAAGCAACAGCCTTCTCGACTGAAGGGTGGAAAAGCGTTCGTCCTGCGTTTCGATCGGAATTTCCGTCAATGCTTTCAGCTGTTCGATAAATTCCCTTGTCTTCACCGTCTGCACGCTTTCGGAACCGTCGAAATTCACGGGAAGCCCGCAAACGATCGTTTCCGCGCCCTGCTTTTTCGCCAGTTCGATCAGGTTTTCCGCATCCGTTTTAAACCCTTTCCGCCAGTAAGTTTCAAGCGGTAAAGCCATGTTTCCGAACGGATCGGTCACGGCAACCCCGACCCTTTTATCTCCGATATCAAACGCAACGATTCTGCCCAAAATACTCTCCTTTCAACGGTCGACCGAAAGATCGGATCTTCTCTTCGGCGACCGATAAGCGATATACGCTATATTATAACATAGAAACGAGACAAAATAGAATTTTGCCGGCAACTGTCGTTGCCACGCGCTTTGTCTTCGCCAAATCGCCGTTCCTGTTGAAATACTGCGCTCGGAATCCCTTGCAAGCAAGTTTCCTCGCTTATATTATAGCATTTTCTTCTCTTTTTATCAACTGATTTCCGCAAGTTTAGCATTCGTTGTCTCTAACTATTTTTGCGGCGGAAATCCAGAGGAAAAGACGGAATAAAAGCATTTAAAGGAATCCGGGATGACGAACACGAAGCCTGCCGATTTTTCACAAAAAAGCCGCAGGCTTTTATCCGCCCGCGGCTGATCCGTTGCTTTCAACTATTTTATTTCTTATACAGCCGGAGAAAACTTTCGTTTTCTCCCTCAGAACTTACGCTTTCCGTCGAGGGGTCGTCTCTGACCTTTTTCAGATAGAAAACTTTTTCTTTGAAACGACCGTTATAACGATAATCGTCCCGCACTTTTACTTTTAATTCGCCGTTCAGTCGCTCACGGAACGAACAAACCCATACAAGGGATTTCGTTGTATATCCGATTTCCTCGGCAAGCGTTGTGTCGTAAAAATCACATACGGTATTCCGCGGCGTATACGCCAACGTGATATCAATCGTCTCGTCATCGAGAAAAAGCCGCACCTCTATTCTTTTTCTTTCGCCCTTAACTTCCGGATATCCGACGTAACTGATCTCATCGCATTGCCACTCACCTGTCAGGTCGTGAAAAAAATCTTTGCTCGTGCAGTTTATTAAAAAGTGAAACCAGCCGCACACGAGCACAGCAAAAATCATAATTACTATCAGAGCTTCTGTCGCTATATTCTTTCTCATGTTATTTTTCTCCCCGAAAAATCAGCGTTCGCGCCGGCAACCCCGACATTTCCGTTTCTGCGTTTTATTTTATCATTCGGATGCCTTTTGTCAACCGTATGGATATTTATTCAAGAATTTCAGAAAAGGCTGAGCCGAAAAGTAAAAATGCGCGGCAGAAATTTACAGAATTCTTTCTACCCCGGCAATTATCCCGAAGTTTCCGCATGATTCTCTCTTTTTCGCACATACTGAATGCGGCGGAAAACAGTTTCCCGTTTTCCGACCGACTGCCGGTAAAGAGCCGTATGCCGTAGCAGCGGAGCGGAACACTCCCGGCAAAGGAGGACGAAATGGAAAAAGAATTTTTATGCGGGGTTTTCATCGGAATGGTAGGCGGCGCACTGCTTGCCGCAAATTCCTATAAAACGAGAAAATTCGTCCGCGACGGAACGCAGCAAATCAAGGAAAAAGTTTCCGAGATCAAACGTTCTTCGGATAAAAAAGAAGATTACGACGATCTTACAAACGACTGACGTCTTCAGCCGAGAAACAACAGAGCGCAGAAGCAGGAGCAAATAGCAAAAAGAACGACTTATATCGGGACTTTTCCGAAATAAGCCGTTCTTTTCGTTTTTACCGGCAGGCTTAGCCTGAAAATTCTTAACCTAAAAATTCTTTGATCAAAGAATCGTTCGCGGGGCGGATATCACGAGGAAACGCCTCGCCGAAAGCGGCAGATAAAGCCTCAGTTTCTTTTGCAAAGGCGCGTTTCGTCTCTTCGGGAAGCCCCGCGATATCGGAGCACAGCTTTGCGGCATAAGCGGGCAGCTCATAAAGAATAAAGGTATCCAGTTCAAATTGCGCGCGGTGTTTATAGGGCATGATATAATTTTTCTCCCCTTCTTCCACGCTCTGAAAATAAGCGAGCGTTTCCGCAACCGTTCTCCCGCGGAAAAGCTTATCGCGGCAGGCGCGGCGCATCAGTCGGATATACTTCGGGTGAATCAACTCACCGTCCGAAAGCCCGACTCTCGTCCTCACGCTTGCATAAACCGTTCTCACGTAAGAATCGCTTACCGTAACGACGTCCGGATTTAAAGAATGGATCCCTTCAAAGATAACGATTTCGCCCTTTTTCCTCGACAAAGTTGTCGTTTTGTCCGACCGTTTCGTATTCACGAAGTCGAATACGGGAACTTCGATCGGTCTACACTCGATCAGATCTTCGATATGTTTGCTTAAAAGCTTGCCGTCCACACGGGACGGCGATTCGAGATCGACCGTTTTTCTCTCTTCGGGAAGGACCGTACGGAAATAATTGTCCAACGAAACAACGTGCGTTTCAACCCCTTTCCCGTCTAAAACCCGTTCCAGTTTATGAGCCGTCGTTGTTTTTCCCGAACCGGAAGGTCCCGAAATAAGGACGATCGGACGAACGGAGCGTTCCTGTAAAATACGATCGGCAAGGTTTTCGATCTCCTTGTCGAAGCGACGATCTTCCTGTTGTATTTTTCTGTCGTCCGCCGAAACGGCGTTGATTTCTTCCATCGTTACGATTTTCATGTCTTCTCCTGTATATACCCGGCAGAAATGAAGCTCACCGCGGTTCGCCGGATCCCTGACCTGCATGTCGGGCAGGCTCGGTTATACGTCGTCCGGTAGCCACGGGGATTGGGGCTAAGAAAAGGGAATGCTGAACTTTCCGTTCGCATTCCCCCGATGCCGGGTAACATTCGCACATCGTCAGCCGGAAAATCAGAACCACGTTAAGTTTTAACGGCGTTACAGTCTCTCTCGGTTAAGCCCGAATTTTTCCCGGACTCCGGACGGGATTCAAACCTCGTGAGCCCCGCCCGGCAAACCGCACATCTGCAGTAATTCATTTTAAAAGTAACGAACGACTTCGTTAAAGTCGTTCAGCACAAACTCGGGACGATCGGGATAATTTCCCATCGTTTCCTTCGTCGTTTCGCCGCTTAAAACAAGAAGCGAGTGAAAGCCGCAACTGTTTCCGAAACGGATGTCCGTGTGCATTCTGTCTCCCACCATCATGAATTTTTCTTTCGGTGCGGAAAATTTTCTTTCGAGATTTTCGCCCATTCCCGTAAACGGTTTCCCGACGATAAAATCGGGGCGCCTTCCCGTGGACGCGGCGACAAGCTCGATAAACGAGCCGACGTCCGGCACGAACGCTCCCGGCGCGGGACAGTTCACGTCCGGATGGGTGGCGATATAATACGCGCCGCCGAAAAGAAATCGGGTGAGATCGCAAAGTTTGCGATAGGTAAGCGAGGTATCGTAAGCCAGCACACAGATATCGGGATCTTCGTCGACAAGCAAAACCCCGCGGGCGGAAAACTCTTTTCTTAAGGCGTCCGTTCCCACAAGATATACTTTTTTATCCGGAAAGCCGGAAAGCAGATATTCTGCCGTCGCTTCTCCGGACGAATACACGGTATCGCCCTCGCCCCATAATGCAAGCCGCCGGAGTTTTTCACGGTATTCTTCCGTATCCTTAGAGGAGTTGTTCGTAAGATAAACGATCTTTTTTCCGTTCTCCCGCAAAAAGGACAGAGTTTTCGGCATATTTCCGATCAGTTCGTCCCCGATATAAAGGGTTCCGTCCATATCGAGCAGAAAATATTCCGTTTCGCGCAAAGCTTCGGCAAGCGATTTCATTACCAGATTTCCTTATAGATGTCGATGATCTCCTGACGGGTCGGTCTGCGGGGATTGGTCGCGGTGCATCTGTCTTCCAGCGCATGATCCGCCATTTCGCCGATCGCCGCCATATAATCGCCCTCACCCACCACGTTGAGTTCGGAAACATGCAGAGGAATGGACATTTCGTGAAGAAGGAACTGAATATAGCTGACAAGCGCGCGAATCGTAGTCACTTCGTTCAGGTTGGAAACGCCGAGAATCCTTGCAAGGTTGCAATATTTTCTCACGCAGGGCGCGTAAGTCGCTTTGCTTCTGCTGAACGTACTGATCTCGCTGTTGTATTCGATGATATGCGGAAGAAGAATGGCGTTCGCCCTGCCGTGGGGAATGTGGAACATTGCCCCGAGCTGGTGCGCCATACCGTGGTTAAGCCCGAGCGAAGACGAATTGAACGCAAGCCCGGCAAGGCAGGATGCGATATGTACTTTTCTTCTCGCGTGCGCATCGTTATTGTCGTTATACGAACGAAGCAAAAACTGCCCGCAGATCTCTACGGCTTTTTCCGCAAGCGCGCCCGAAAACTCGTTGTTGTTGAGAGAAACGTAAGCTTCCATAGCGTGCGTGATCACGTCCATTCCCGTATCCGCGGTAATGCTCTTCGGAACGCTTTTCACGAGAACTTCGTCCAGGATCGCCTCTTCGGGGGTCATATCGTCCGCGATCAGAGGGATCTTCGTATTGTGCGCGGTATCGGAAATAACGGCAAAAGACGTCACTTCGCTTCCCGTTCCGGAGGTCGTGGGGATACAGATCAGTTCGGGGCGATACGTTTCGTCGATTTTCCCCGCGAATTTACGGATGGCTTTGGACGTATCCATCGCCGAGCCGCCGCCGACCGCCACGATGTATTTCCCTTTGCAGGCAAGCGCTTCTTTCACGCCCGCAATCACAACGTCAAGCGGAGGATCCGCCACGACTTTGGAAAAAATACTGTAAGCGATGCCGTTCTTCTTCAGCGGTTCGAGCACGTAATCGATCAGTCCGCTCGAAACCGTAAAAGGATCGGCTACGAGAAATACGCGGTCGGTTTTCAGATCGCCGAGACGCGCGAGGGCGTTTTCGCCGAAATAAATTTTGGTTTTTACTTCAAACTCTTTCATATTTCACCTGTGTAGAAAATCAACGGAAACGTTTTTCGTTTCCGGAATTGTCTCTGCTGCGGAAAAACTCTTTTATCCGGCGGCAAAAACCGGATCGTTCGTTTATTCCGCCGCGGTTTCGTACATGAAAATTTTAAACTTGCTTTCTTCCAGTTTTTTCATGAACATTTCTTTGGCTTTTTTCAAGGCGTCGGCGATGCAGTCGGCAACGACTTTTACCCGTACGACCTTGCCGTTTTTTACGGCATACTTTTCGTCGTTCAACAGACAGTAAACTTTGTATTGCATACACTTCTCCTTTTCTTTATTATTATAACAGACAAAATCGGAAATGTCAACGATCGGAAAGGCGCGGTCATGCAAAGTTTGGTAAAGTTCGGCGTAAAATATGCGACGTTTTGCCGAAAATCGTCTTTCTTATGCCGTTTTATGCCTTTCTTATACCATTCTTATGCCGGGCAAAAATAAAACGAACCGGAAAGCATCTGTGTTTTATGCAGGCTCGGCATTCCCTTTATTCGGCAAAAGCAAAAAAATACGCGACCCCTTTTTCAGGATCGCGCAATGCCGTTTGGTTATTTCAGGCATATTTCCGGGAAAAATCATGTAGGAAGGCAGGTATCCGCGCGGGCGGTTTTCTTCTCTTCCCCGCGTTTTCCGGAAAGTTCCGCCCTCTCTTCGTCTTTTCCCGCAAGATCGGTAAAATTCAGATCTCCGAGCGTGGCTTTCACGCTTTTTTCCGCACGGAATAAGAACTCGATCTGAACGATCTTTCTTCTCTCTTCCTCCGCAAGTTCCGCGGGAAACCCGTCCCCTCGCGTCACGCGCCTCAGATCGCAGCGCAAAAGGGTCTTCTCTTTCGTCAGCGCGACGAACGGCATTTTCGTTTTCCCGGAAAGAAGATCGTAACGATAGATCGCACCGTCCGCAAGCTTGCAGATAACGCCGCGGAATTCGCAATCGTCATCCGCTTTTACCGTAAAACGGAGATAGTTAAAATCCGCAAGATGGTTTTTATGTCCGCAAAGGCATATTTCGGGAGAAATGCCGAAAAACTTGTAATCTTTGATTTCCGGTGTTGCCGAAATTTCGATATCGCCGTTTCTGCGGACTTCGATCGCGGGGGCTTGACAGCGATAGATCTCTCCGCTCGTCCAGACCGGAATTTTACGGCAGAAACCGATTTCGTATCCGAAATTGTTTTCGTAAACTTCTTCCGCGCCGCGGGTCATAAACGCGGGAGTAAAACAGTAATCACCCGTCACCGCGCCGCGTTCGCTCCGATAAGGAAGCAGGGGCGCGCCGTCGATCGTTCTTGCGTTGCAGAAATCGCGGTACTGTAAAAACGCATACGTCGCGCGCTCGGGGAAAGGCACGTCCTCGCTGAAAAGTTCGATCTCGTTGCCGGAGATCGCCTTTGCCTGTGCGGGGAAGTACTTTCCCGTTTTCCCCGCCACGGTAAAGCCGTTGAGCTGTATTTTCAAAAGCTGCGTTTCAACCGGATCCACCGTTAAGATCAACCGACCGTTTTTCTGTGTTAAACGGCTTATAGACGGATATTTCGTCACCGTACCGCGCAAAGCCTCACAGATCCTTTCCGAAACCGGCTGCTTGTTTACCGGATGAATGGGATGATAATACTCCGCCCCGTCATATTTCAGCCAGCGCGGTTCGACATCGTATATGGGAATATGATAAACGTTTTCCGTCTCTTTCGCAAAGTCGGAAAGGGCTTCGTTGATATACAGATATCCGAACCCGTCGCCGTAAGGATAATATTCGGGTGCGATCTCCGTCGTGACGAAGGGCACGTTACCGAACAGTTCCCGCATGTCGCCGACGACCGATCTCAGAGCAAGGCGGAAAGTCACCGCCGTTTCGTAATCCCAGGCCGAGCTCTCGCCGAGATACCAGACGATCCCCTTGACCGGAAATCCGCCCAGCGGGGCGATCTTTTCGTTCCATACCGAAGAAAGCTGCGTAAAGTTGCGCACTCCGCAACGGTTCCAGTTCTCCCGCGAAACGTATCTGCCTTCGGCTTTCAGCCTTTTCATCAGCTCCGGATCCTCTTCGGCGGTTTTCCGGCGAAGGTACGATTCTACGCTCAGCCCGCCCATCGACGCGCTCACGATCCCGATCGGCACGCCCGTTCTCTGCCAGAGATAAACGGCAAGTTGCACGGATATCGCGGAGATATCGGCAATGCCTTCGTCGCCGCCTTCCTTCCAGACGGTTTTTACGGGGAAATCGGATAATTCGTCATACGATCTCGTAACCTCTTCCGTCGAACCGAACGGCTTTTCGCCGACAGACAAAAACGCCGTTTCCGATTTTTTTGCCATTTTCAGCCATCTTTCGTAATTTTCCGTCGCGGAAAGCGAATAGGACATATTGCTCTGCCCGACGGTTAAAAACACGTCTCCGAAGCGAACGCTGGAAACACATTTTTCCCCGCCGCATTCCGCAGAAAGAAGAAACGGGGTCGCGGTGTCGTTCACGGGGGAAAATTCCGCATAAAACATACCGTTTTTCACCGTCGCCGCCACTGTTTTCTTATAGTTGCAGCCGGAAAGCGTCACTACCGTTTCGCCGCTCGAACTGCCTTTCGCGACAAACGCGGATCCCCGCTGAATGACCGCGCCGTTTCCGAAACAGGAATGAAATTTTATCATATCTCAGTCTCCCGCATAAATGCCGACTTTTTCCGATTTCACGATCCCTTCCGTGATCATATTGAAGTAAAACCCGTCCACATAGGGCTGAAATTTCTTTTCGTTGAGATTAAAAAATTCCACGCGTTTTTCCTCTTCCCTTTCGAGAGCGGAAGGCTCGGCGCCTTTCGCTTTCATGATCAGACATTCCACGATGCCGAGGGTGTTTTTCAAAGCAAATTCCAGAAGAGACAGACTGACGGAAACGACTTCGGAATCTCTCTCTTCCGGCATTTTTTCAAGCGTTTCTTTTATCTTCTCCCTGCCCGTTACAAGAAGAGGGATATACTCGCTTCCCCCGGTTTCCTC
This sequence comes from uncultured Acidiphilium sp., assembly GCA_902495325.1. Classification (GTDB taxonomy): domain Bacteria; phylum Bacillota; class Clostridia; order Christensenellales; family Borkfalkiaceae; genus UBA10281. The sequence goes on along the minus strand of CABUWK010000020.1, from coordinate 27,270 downwards.
CCGCACGTAAGAAAACGGCACATACTTTTCAAGCATGCCGTAAGCCTCTTCCGCAAACGGCGCATATTTACCGAAAGCCGCGCTATAATACGTTCTTCTGATATTTACGAGGGTCTCTTCCCCGTCCGCAAGCGCTCTGCCGAGCAGATAAAACGGCAAGCCGTTCGGGTAAAAAGCACGTTGCAGCTGACAGCTCATAAAGCCGTTCATCCCGAGTTTTTTCAAAGAGCGCACGTCTTCGAAAAGAACTTTCGAAAGAGTTTCTCCGCCGAAATCGCGGTTGATATCCCACATGAGATGGTAATCGAAATCGAAGGTATCCCCGTGAAAAATTTCTTTCCAGTCCTTCCAGAAATTCAGATACACGCCCGGGTCGGTCGGATATTCCGTTTTGTTCTTTTTATACGCGAGCCTCTTGCCGCCGCAGGAACTCCCGAACGATTTCGTATAGCTGCGGAAAAGGGGAGCGAACATCATGATAAATCTGTCCTCGTTGGCGATCCGCTCCGTTTGCGGCGCCCAGTAAAGTTCGAAATAAACGAGAAAACAGATCTTAGTGCCGATATGCCGCGCCGTCAGTTTTTCGTCGATCCGGTTAAGGATCATAACATACCAGTCGGCAAGAGATTTTTTCGCGCATTCCGGACATTCGCAGGCGTTGTTGTAATCGTCCGCGAGCCAGAAATGGATCACGTCCGTTTCCGGGTGATTTTCCGCATATACCGCGACTTCTTCCGCCAGTTTCTCCCGCACCGATTCTTTCGAATAGCAAAGTTGCGTATTTAACGGAATGCCCTTAAAAAGCTTTCTCTCCCCGCCGATCTCGGCAACCATTTCTTTTTGTTCCGGCGTTAATCCGACCGTCGTTCCGCTCCACCCGTCGGAAGAAAGACCGAGACATTCCGAAGTCCACCCGTGCCCGACGGCATGGTAGATCATATCGCGAAGTCTGATCTCCGCGACGATTTTTTTTACGTATTCCGCGCTTTGTTCTTCGCCGAAAGGTTCTTTTTCGAGCAAAGGATTGGAAGAATGGGTATACCAGCGTTTGAAAAATTCATGCGCGGTGCGGAACTGCATATAGTAAGAGTTAAAACCCGCTTTCGCCGCCCAGTCTACGATATCCAGCACGTTCTCAAGGGAAACCGCCCCTTCGATCGTAATGCCCCGATGCCTGTTTGCGGGGGTAAAATCGGCAAACACGGTAATCTCTCCGATCTCCCTCTCCGGGATCGATTCTCCCCCTTTCCCGGGGCGGAGAAACACGCATCCGAGGCGGCGCAGAAATTCGTATACGGACAAAAGAAGGGCGCGCGGACGGTTTCCCGCGATCGTGCCCTTTCCTTTTTCCACCCGTATTTCCCCGTACTCGAAAAATCTGTCTTCCCGGGATCCGAAGCTCCCGTCCGGGAAAAGACGCAATTCGATCTCCGTTTTTTCGGGACAGATCATGCCAAGATACCGATCTAGTTCCCGTCTACAAAAATCCGTGGTCGTCATCGATGCAAAACTCCTATAACCGCAGGAAAAACGCCTGCGTGATCCCCGCGTTCACGGCACCCATGATCGTGGTATCGTTCAGCAAACTCGAATATTCCACCCTTTTCCCTCTCGCCGTTTCGCGTACGGCGTTCAGATAATTTTCGCCCAGATCGACCGCGGCGCCGTTGATCACGATCATATCGATATCGAGATATTCGGCAAGGTTTGCCGCCACGCTTCCCAGAACCCGCGCGGACGAATCGAGCGCGCGCACCGTGACGGGATCGCCCGCGATGTAGGCGTCCGTCATGTCTTTGATCGTAATATCGTAAGCGTCGATCCCGCGCCTCGAAACAAGCTCCGCCAGATACCCTTCCGCGCCGCCGCTCACCTCTCTGCGCACGATCTCGAGCACGGAATAGAGGGAAAGGGAATCGAAATAGTTGGAATATTTCAGGTTGCCGTAATCGTCGTCCCGCGTGCGGAAAGCGTCCAGTTTGAAATAGCCGATCTCTCCCGCAAAACCGCGCGTTCCGCAATAAATTTTGTTGTTGAACATCAGAGCGGAACCAGTGCCGACGTCGATATGAAACATGATCGCATCCGAAACGTCGGTCAGAATGGATCCGTAAGTTTTTTCCCCTTCGAGGGCGAGTTTCACGTCGTTTTTAATGACGGTCGCGCAGGGAAATTTTTCTTCCGTTAATTGCTTCAGCGAAAGGTTGCCGAATCCGCCGAAACGGGGATTCAGGATAAACCTTCCCTCTTCGTCCATTTTTCCGGGGGTCGCAATGGAAATGCACCGTAAAGCCTTGCCCGCAAGCGTTTCGCTTTCCGCCATTTCCTTCATGATGGAGAGAACCTTTTCGAAATCCGTTCTTTCGATATGCACGACGTCCGGGATGGTCCGTCGCAGGAGAATATTGCTCTGCATGTCGGCGGCGCAGATATTGATTTTTTTGCCCGAAAGATCCACGGCAAACACATATCCGTAATCGCCGTTGATCTTCAGCCCGATACCCGTTCTGCCCTTCCCGTCTCCGTCGCGTACGATAAGTCCGTCCGAGATCAGATCGTCGGCGATCTTTGCGATGGCGGTATTGGACAGCATGAGCGTCCGCGCGATGTCCGAATAAGACATGCTCTTTTCTCTCAGAAGCTTAATGATCTCTTCTTTGTTTTTCCTTCGTAAATAAGTCTGATTTCTTACCTGCATGGTTCTCCCGATGTCCCCGTCCTTTACGACGGACATTCCGACCGGAACGGAATCTTCCGTCCGCTTTTCGTACCGTCAGCCGAAAATCTGTCTGACCGTCATTTTATTGTTTCCGACCGCAATCAGCGTTCCGCCGATCTCGCCGTTGGTATAATCGTCGTATTCGCTCGCTTTTAAGCCGTAAGTATAGCGCACGCCCTCGAACTCCGCGCTCGCATTGTTCACGTGGTCGTGTCCGAAAAACCAGCCTTCGCAGGAATACTGTTTCAGTAAATTATGAAAAACGTAATTTGCGTCGATATAGCTCCCGGCGTCGGCGTGCATACAACCGCTGTCTCCGTTCGTATTTTCCGGGATCTCGATCGGCTTGAAAATACCGTAATCCCCGTTTTCGTCAAAGAAATCGTGAAGCGAAGAAACATAGCCGTATTTCTGCATCGCGTCGCCGTAAGCGCGCATCGGATGATGGAAAAATCCGATCGACTTCGGAGATTTTCCGCCGTTATATTCCTTTAACTTCTCGTTTCTCTGCGTGAACCAATCGATCTGGCTGTCCTGAAGCCCGACGGAAGAAAACATGTTCTGCCCGCGGTCGGAATCGGTATGCCCGTTGCTGTCCGCCAGCCATACGACTTCCGTCAGCTTTCCGCCCTGCGTGATCCCGATGTTGAAGTTTCCGTTTCCCGCCACGGGGAAATATTCTTCTCCGTTCTCGTCCTTTTCGACGGGACCGCGCGTGAACATGCAGTATTTCGATTTCAGATATTCTTTCACAGTCGCTTCCACGCCGATTTTCGTCTCGTTGTCGTGATTGCCGAACGTGAACGTCCACGGAATTTTATAACTGTCGATCTCCTCGACGAGGGCTTTTAAAGAAGTCCCTTTATCGTCGAACTCGCCGTATATGTTGTCTCCCGACAGCACGATGAGATCGGGCGAAGTTTCTTTTACCACGTTTCTCATATGTTTGAATGCGCGATCTTCCATACATTCCGGTTTCCACTTGTCGATCGACCAGGAATGAAGCCTGCCTTCGTAACGTTGCTGATCGGAATCGATGATCTGAATATCCGTCAGCTGTAAAATCCTGACGTCTCTTCCGCTTTCGACGTCGAGCACGAAATCGCACACGTCCTCGAGTTTCAGCGCCGGCGCCGAAGGCTTCGCCGATTCCGAAGTTTCCCCGCCGCCTTCTCCGCAACAGGCACAGGTGATCGCCACGGAAGCCGCAAGAACACATCCGAGTAATTTTTTCATCTTTTCTCCTTATCTGTTTTCTTTATCCGATCCCGGACCGTTTTTCTTTCTTTTTATCCCTGCAACCGCCATCGCGGAAAAACAGGCAAGAGGAATCTCCGCCCCCGCCGCCGACTTGCAGCCTTTCTTCTTTTCGCTTTCCTCCGGTTCGCCGGAATCGCCCGCCGTATAAACGATCTCGTTGCTCTCGGCGCTGTCCTTCGCCTCGAAGGTGTCGTCCGAAAGAGCGCGGACGGTGATCCTGTGTTCGCCCGCCGTAAGCCTGTCGAGCGAATAAGAATTGGTCGAAATCGTTTTTTCCTTTCCGTCTACGGTGACTGCATAACTGCCCGAACCGTCCACGAAATCCCACGTGATCTTTTTCGCCGCCTCGTCGAGTTTCACGACCGGCGCCGGAAGGGGCAGGATTTCGGGCGGAAGGGTCTCGTCCTTCACCGACACGGTGAAATCGTCTACCAGAATGTTCGCCGTACAGCAATTTAAACTGAGATAACCGAAATAATCGTAATTCGGAATGGAAAACGTACAATCCGCGATCGTCTGACCGTCTGCTTTGAGAACGTAACGGCTCTCCGCGACGTCGAGCGTATACATGATCCACGGCGTCGCCTCGTCCGCCGCGGCGGACGGTACGGAATATACCTTTCTTTCCAGCGAAAGCTTGTCGCCGTAAAGAGACCCCACGCCCGAAAGATCGGTCGGAGACCCGCCGCCGAGAACGGCGTACGCATGCCCCGTCACCTGCGTCGATTCCGCATATCTCTGCATGGTGAACATCAGATTGTTCGTGCCCGTGTAGTGAGAGTTCGATTTTTTGCGGAAAGAAATACCGACCCAGCTGCGCTTGTCGTCTCCCGTTTTGTTTTCAAGCCCTTCCGTTAAAAACTTCACCCGGAACGAAAGAGTAAATTTCTTTACGCGGTAATCGCCCGCAGGACCCATGTAGAAAAAAGTATCCGCACCCGAGGTATTGTCGACGTGCAACGCTTTGTTTCCGTCCGTTCCGTTTTCGTAAACGATTTTCGCCTTTTCGTAAATATGGGAATCCATGCCGAGCGGTTCGCCGCCGCGGAACACGTTGTTATCCCATTTTTTCGTGAGAGCCTCGTCCTTTTCGACGAACTTCCCGCTCACTTCGTAACTTTCGAAGTCTTCCGTAAAATCCGGTAACTTCGTTGACGTTTCCGCCCCGGCAAACGTTTTTCCGATCCTTGTATACCCGCCGACGCCGCACAGAAACGCCAGTGCGGCAGCCGCCGCCGAAACCATAATTTTTCTCATACCGTTATTCTCCCTTTTTATTTTCCGCAGGCGATTTCTCTCCGGTCAGAAACAACATAACGATACAATACTTGCCTGAAATGTTTCCTCGTTTATATTACTCGTTTATATTATATCATTATATATTTTTTTAAAAAAGAAATCAACCGTTTTTGTCCGTTTCCCGCTTTGATTTATTCCGCAACGATCAGCACGCCCTCTCCCGCCGTAAGCGAAAGGGAAAGCGTGTTTCCCGAGAAAGAGCTTTTTTCACCGTTCCGGATATAATACCCGTTCACGGAAGAAGAGAAAGAAACCGTTGCTTCGTCTTCCTCCGAAGAAGAATCGTTCACGAGATAATAAGCGTGATTCCCGTTATAATCGAAACACCCGGTAAGCGCGTGCGCGGCGTCCACCGATTTTAATACGCCGTATTCGTTTACAAGGTCTTCCGCCGCGATCCCGCTGTCCGTTCCCTCTCCCCACGGGGTCGCGCCGCTCACGATCATTCCCCGGAAGCGGGAACACATCAGCACTTCGTCTGCCGCGGCGATCTGAAGATTTGCCCGTTTTGCATAGTCGTAAACGGGGGTTTTATTCCCGTCGCGGTCGAAATAACACCCGACGAAAGATTCGCCGCCTCCGTCCGAAGGGGTCACGCCGCAGAAATACTGGATCCCTTTCGCTCCGTAGCAAAGAGCGGTATTCACCTGCCAGAGAATGTCTCCTTCGGTCGGCACCCGCGTGTTTCCGCCGAAAGAGCACGCCTGAATATAAACCCAGAAAGGGATATTCGCCTGCGCCGCATATTTGCGGACGAGCGCCATGTTTTCGAAATACCCGCCGGAAAGAGAGCCTTCCGCTCCGCGGCAGGGATAAAAGTCATAACTTAAAATCTTCGGGTTTACTTCCCGGATAAAATCGGAGAGATATTCTTCGTAAGTATATCCCCCTTCGGGCAGTTCCCCGTCGTTCACGCGGTTATAAAGCTGTCTTTGCGAGGCGTACGTCGGAAAAAGATTCACATGCCACAACACGCCTTCCGCGGTGCCGTCGATATAGCGATCGAGCACGGTGAACGATTTTCCGAGATTCCCGAACATCGTTTTTCCCGGTTCGTCGGAAGCCATAACGCCCGCAAAAGCGTCGTGATACTTCACGCGGTCCAGGTTGTGCAGCCCGGCGGAAGTATCCGTCAGGTTCGCCGCGTCTCCCATATTCACGAGATAGGCGATATTGCGGTCATAACACACGTCGAGCGCGTTTTCCACCCCTTTGAGGGTACACAGTTCGTACAAGCCGTACAGGGTGTTCACCCCCGCTTCGGAATACGCCGCGATCATGCTTTCCGCATTGGCAAGATAATCGTAAGTGTATCCCGTGCGCATGGTCGGCAAAGCGTTGAACACCGCCACCGGCATCGTTTTATAGTCGTGCCCGCGCATCCAGAAAGACGCGTACGTCGAATAATCCGCCGACCCGGAAGGATCTTTTCCTCCGCTGTCCGATTCCGCAACGCTCTCTTTCACGGATGAAGTATTCTCCGTCTTTCCCGTGCACGCCGAGGACGAAAAGCACACAACAGCCGCCAATAAGGCGATAAACCACTTATTTTTCATAATATTCCCTCTTGTCGGCGTTCCTGCCGGCAGCGACGTTTCCATTCTCCCGCCGCCGTTTCCGGTCAGCCTTTCACGCCGCCGACGGCGGTATTCTGCATGATCGTTTTCTGAAAGCACGCAAACACCGCGAGCACCGGGATAACGGAAAGCATCATCGCGGCGAAAACCTGCGGAAGATCCGCTCCCGCCTCGCTCGAAATACGCTGGATCCCGTAAGCGATGTTCGCTTTTTCGGGCGCATACATATAAACGGTGAAATAGTCGTTCCAGAATCCGATCCCCGTAAGGATCCCGACTGCCGTAAGCGCGGGAACCGCCATCGGAAGCATGATCCCGAAATAAATGCGGAAATGCCCCGCGCCGTCGATCTGCGCCGCCTCGGCATACGTCCAGGACAGGTTTTTATAAAACCCGTAAAGAAGCAGAAACCCGGAACCGAAACCGCCCATTGAGGTGATAAAGATACCCGTATAGGTATTGATCAGTTCGATATTGTTATATAAACGATACATCGCCGCCATCGAGCCCATGGTCGGGATCATCATTATGACGATCGCGGCGGTATAGATCGCGCTTTTTCCGTAAAAATCGAATTTCGTCAGCACGTACGCCGTTGCGGAACAGGAGAACATGCTGAAAAAGGTGCAACCGACGGTCAGGATCACGCTGTTTAAGTACATCTGCGGGATCGTGATATTGTTGTCGATCGATAGTGTAAAGCTGGTTTTCCAGTTGTCGAAATACCATACTACCGGCAAACCGTTCACGTTGTAAAAAAACTCCTGCATTCCCTTGAATGAGTTCATGAAGCACCACAGAAAGGGAAACAGCAATGAGATCGCATAGAGGACGAAAAGAACGAACATGATCCACATGAACGCCAGATCGGTCCCCGAGCGTTTGATTTTATCGTTTTTCCGGGTCATTTTTAACTCCGATGTGTTGTTCGTTCCGCATTCCGGAACGGAATCGCGAAACGGTTCTCCCTTCCTCCGGGCAAAAAGCGCGGAGGAAAGGAAAAGTCCGGTCAAAGCGGTTTCCCGCTTTTTCTCCTTAAGGCAAACGCCGGGATAAATTAATTATTTTCTTTCCGTTTCGCAAAGACGGCAACCGCGCCTGCCGCAAGCAACGCCGCGAAGGCGCCTTCCGTGCCGATCGCCCCGAAACATCCGGCTTTGCTTTCCGTTTCGGATTCTTTCACGCTCGTTTCCGTGCTTTCCGCAGGTTCCGAAGTCGGTTCGTTCCCCTTCACCGCATAAATCACTTCTACGGAATTGCTCTTGAGGAAGTTGTCTTCATCGACGGGAACGGCGGTCACTCTGATCTTATAGTCTCCCGCTTCCGTCAGCGAAGAAAGATCGATCTCGGTAGCGGTAACCGTTTTTCTGAGTTTTTCTTCCGTGCCGGCTTTCACCACCACTTCGTATTCCTTTGCTCCTTCCACAGCCGTCCAGGTCGCCTTTTTCGCTTCGGCGTCCACAGTGACGACCGCCTTCGCAAGCGGCTTGGGTTCGGAATCGTTCACCATATCGGCAACGGCTACGTCCTTCACGAGGTCGACCGCGGGAACGGCATTCAATCCGAGTTCGATCACCCTGGAAGTTTCGATCGGCGTGATGGCAACGTTATCGATCGCCGCCCAGCCGGGAGCGTCCGTACCGAAGCCGACGTTACCGTAAGAATCGGAAACGGTAAGTTCGAAGAGTTTCGTATATTCGCCAACGGTCCCGTCTGCTCCCACTTCGGCGGCATACATCGCCACGTGATTGTTGACGACGACGAGTTTCACCCTCGAGGTTTTGTTATAGAAAGAATAGAGAGAATTGTTCGGTTTGCCGTAACCGAGCTCGTTCGGCGCATAGTAGCAAGGGATCGCGCCCTCTTCGTCCGCTTCGAGCTTCGTCATGCCGGACGTTACGGTAACGAGTCCTGAGCCCGCTTTCCCTTCTTTCGTGATCAGCGATTCCGCACCCCAGAAATACTGGGTCATATTGCCCTCGATGATCCCGTAAGCGTAAGTTGCGGCAAGTTCGGGGCATTCGTTATCTGCGCCGAAAAGAACATAGAACGGAGAATATCTGTTGGGCGAACCCGCGCCGGGAAGTCCGGACGGAAGATATCTCGTAGCAACCGGTTCGGAAATATAATCGAACTGCAATACGAAATCGGCATACTTTTCTTTGAACATCAGTCTCGTGTTCGTGCTCGAACCGTAGAAACCGATTTTCCCGTTTTCGACGGTGATGCCGTTCGGAGCATGTGCGGAAGTTTCCTGTTTCGTGAGGTAAGCTTCCGGCGCGACGGTGTTCTGCAATGCGAATTTTGCCGTGGAAATATAATTATTGTCAAACGAAGCGGTCTGTGCCGTCCCTTCGTTTTCTCTCAGTTCGTAACCGGTAAGGTTTACTTTATCCACGACGAGCGAATAAGTCACCGCCCCGCTGCCCGTCTGCGCGAAGGACACGTGCCCGTTCGCCTTGATGCCGGCAAAGTTATACGTTTCTTCCCCGATCGTCACGTCGACCGAACCGTCTCTTCTTCCCTTCAGGGTAAGCGCGACGTCCGAAGTTTCGGTTTTATCCGTCAGAACGGATTCCGAAATCGTCGTGACGGCACCGTTTTCGTCGATATTTTCCGCGCCGAGCACGATCGCGCCCGCAGCGTTTTTCGTGAGATATACGAAACTTGCCCCTTTTGCCGGGGAAGCGAGAGACGTTCTGTACCCGTCGAGTCCGAGGGCGATACCGATCTTGCGATCCGCGCTCATCGCATTCAGGCGATAGGTCGCGTTCAGCTCAAACGTGACGTCGAGCTTTGCGTCGACCGCAAGTTTATTTACCGTGGTGATCCTCGCGGTCTCGGCGGGATTCGTCACAGTGACCACCGTATCGTACGTTTTCAGAGAACTCGTGCCGCCGCTATCCACAAGAACGAGCTTATGTCTGTCTTCTTCCGCGGAAGAACCGCCGATCATATAGTCGTTTACCGAATCGAAACCGCAGTCGAGATAAGTTTTCGTCTCGCTGCCATTCACCGAGTATACTTTCACGTTGTCGATCTCGTACGAGTCGTCATACGCAAAGTTCATGAAGTAGTTGTCTGCCCCGGAAAGAGTGAAAGCATTTTTCACCGTAGCGTATTCCGTCTTTTCATTCCTTTCCGCATTGCCGCCGTAAAGGGTAAGCGACGTTGTACCGACGTCGTATTCCAGCCAGTAGGTGCAATGATCGTTGCCCTTCGCCTTCTGCCCGTTCAGAACGTTCGCCTGTAAACCGAAGTCGCCTTCGTTCGTACCGGCTTCGATGCCGATCATCGCGGAAGAATTATCGAAAACCTTCGCCCCCTTGATCCACACTTCCGAACCGGCGGGCGCACTGTAGTCCTGCACGCAATTCGTGTTGATGCGCATCGTCATATGGTTCTGACCCCAGTCTCCGAGTCCGGCAAATGGCGAAGCGTAAAAACACTGCGTCCACATGGCTCCGAGGCTGTAAACGTCATACTGCAACACGACTTTCGTCCCCTCGGTGAGATCCGCCTTCGGAATGGGATTGTTGTGAGACATCAGAACTCCTCTCCATGCCGCATTATTGAACGTAAGCGTGCCGTTGCCGTTCTGGGTTCTGATCGCGTCCGTTTCGTCGAACTCGATGAAGCTGACGGAATTTACGTCTCCGTCCTTGATCAGTCCCTCGCCGAACGGCTGATTCGTGTTGATCCCCGCCCGGGCGACGACCGATGTGCTCATGCTCGCCGCGAGAGCCACGCCGACGGCGGCAAAAAGCAAAGACTTCTTTTTCATACATTTTCTCCTTCCGGTCGATTATTTCGGACCGACCGTAATTTTTCTTGTTTTGATTTCCGTCGCAAAAACGCGGCGGAAAATAAGATCAGTATTCGTAAGCGGGCAGAAATTTATCGATCAGTTTTCTGCTGACGAATACGATCGGCGTTCCGACGATCGCGCACAACACGCCAACCGTCGCGCCCATCGCCATCTGCGACTGCCCCGCGCTGCGGATATTCGTTACCATATACAGGGCGATCGTATAACCGCCGACCGTGTCCGCACTGCCTCCCAGAAGAAGCTGCGGCTGAAGAAAGTAGGTAAAAATAACCGTGGTTCCGAGAAGAAGCAACGTTCCGAGCGTAGATCCGATCAGAGGGATCGTAACGTAAAACAACTCTTTGAACGTGGAGAGACCGTCGAGTTTTCCCGCTTCCACGATCTCTTCCGGGATCCTCGCCATCGCCCCGGAAACGAGAACGATGTTGTACCCGATCCCCGACCACAAACCGTAAAACAGGATCATCCGCCACGCATACCGCTTATCGCCGAAATATCCGTCGAACGGCACGAGATGTCCAAGCCCTATCTTTTCCAGAAACGCGGGGATCGCGCCGAGTGACACGTCGAACATAAACGAATAAGCGAGCGTTAAAACAACGACCGATATGATCGACGGCAGAAAGAATATCACCTTGAACGCTCCGCCGAGCGGCATTTTTTTATAGAGCACGTAAGCGCACAGCAGAGAGATCGGAACGATCACGAAATCGTTCCACAAGAACACGCTGACGGAATTGAGAAGAGCCCTCGGCAGAACGCTGCCTTCCTTCGTGAATTCTCTCCACAGTTCCCTGTAATTCCTGAACCCGTTCGCGATCCATTTTCCCGTTTCCATATCGAATTTCTGAAAGGACATGGCTACCGTATCGAAATTGATATACAGCCAGAACAGGCAGAAATGCAATACCGGGATCGCGAGCATGACAACGATGAAAACGATTTCGTTCGCCGACTTTTTCTTTCTTTTCCGGTAACGCGGCATAATCATTTCATTCATTTTCGGCAGGCTCCGCCCTTACGATACGGAAGCGAGAAACTCGCTCCATGCCTTGTTCACGGAATCGTACTCCGTCTGGCACCAACCGATCGCCGTGATCGTTCCCGCATTCGCGAGAAGAGTGGTATACGGATTGGAAGTCTGGAATTTTCTCACCTTGCCGGACGTCCACAGTTTCGAAGCAGACTGTTCGAACCACGTTTCCGAATCTTTCCATATGGCGAAACAGGACTCGATAAAGGGGGAAACTTCGCAGGAAGTCACGTCGTAATCGAACGGTCTCGGCGTCCCCGTGACCGAAGTGTAAGCGGTAAGAACGTCGTCGCGGCAACACCAGGCAAGGAATTTTTTCGCGCCCTCGATGTTTTTCGCCTTCGCGGGGATAAACATATAGTCGGGCTGACCGGTGTAGTTATACGTTTTATACTTGCCGTCCTCGCCCGCCTTTACGGAAGCAGGTCTCGGCGCAGCCATCATTCTGTATTCGTCCGTCATGTTGGAAAGAGATTCTTTTTCGATCCAGTTTCCGTTGGGGATCATCGCCGCCTGCCCCTGCATGAAAGACACCTGCGCGAGAAGGTGGTTTTTGGACGCCGAGCCTTTCAGCGTGTATTTCGCGCGGTTTTCCACCACGATATCTTCGAAAATCTCGAGCATCTCGAGTTTTCCTTCCGACGGGCTGCCCGATTTCATCGGATTAAATACGTCTGCGGACCCGAAATTCATAAATTCGTTCAGTTTATCCGAGCCGGAGATCTGAAGCCACCAGTTTGTTCCGATAAAATCCCAGTAACCGCCGGTAACCGTTCCCGGATAAACGAACGGCGCGATTTTCCCTTTCGTATCCTGAACGATCTTTTCGCAAAGGGCTTTCAGATCGTCCGTCGTTTCGGGGATCGTCCAGCCGTAACGATCGAACATCGTTTTGTTATACACGATACCCGTAATGTTCTCGTTCCCGGGGAAAACGTAATAATGGCTTTCGCCCGAATACGTCGTTTTACCGTAAGTCGTCCACGACCCGCGGATCTTCTCTCCCACTGTTTTCGTTTCGCCGGGGATCGTCATGGAATAAAGATCGTCGAGATTCGCAAGCTGACCGAGCGCGGCATAGCTGTACCAGTTCGAAGCGAGAGGAAAGTAAATATCCGAAAGATTCGTTTCCGATTCGAGCTTTGAGCTGACGCTCGTCGTAAGCTCGGAATCGCTGTTTAAAATCATATAATAATCTTTTCCTTCCTCGGAAAGAAGGAAAGATCTTGCCGATTGTATCGCCCACGTATCGCCGAAACCGGGCGTGTAAGAGATTTTGATCGCCGTTTTCCCGTCTTTCGAATCCGCATAGATCTCGCCCGTTCTCTCATTATAGGTAACGCCGGTGAGATCGCCCGTGTCTTCCGACGAGGGGTTATTGTTGTTTTTCCCGCAGGAAGCGGAAAATGCGCACACGGAAGCCGTGAGCACGGCAAGCACCGATGCAATTGCTTTCTTCATCTTTTTCTCCTTCTGATTTTTATTTTTTTTGTCGGAAAAGGGATCTCTTTGCGGATTGACGCAACTCATTCCCTTTTCTCGGATTTTTCTGTTCCTCTTCGTTTCAGTACGGAATGACAAACACGCCGTCGCCTTCGTCGAGTTCGAGTTCTATCCTGCCGCCCTCTACTTTTTTTATTTCTTCCTTGCCCTCTTTCACGACAATGGCTCTCGTTGCGTTTTTCAGGGTAAGCGTCACCTTGTTTTTGCGTTTCAGCGCGGGATCGGTGAAATTGACCACAAGATATCCTTCCCTGCCGTTTTTATCTTCGAAAACGCCCGCAAAAGCGTCTTCCGTGCTCGTGATCCCGCTCATATTCTTTGCCGCGATCACGTTTTCGCTGCCCTCGAGCATTGCGAAGTTTTCGGTATCGTCGTATACGGAAGAAAGCATCACGCCTTTCCACGTGAAGTTTTTGTAGTACTTCATCAAAGCCTGAATGTCGTGATTGACGGAAGACACGTAATCGTAGGTCTCCGTTTTTTCGTATTCGCGGGTGACTAAGGCGTTGTTTTCGAAATGAGTCGCGCCGTCGTTTTCCGGAGGCGCGGCATAACAGAACCATTGAATTCCGTCTCCGCCGTAAGCCAGGAAGGAATACGCCTGAAACGCGGCGTCCGCCTTGCAGGTAAGCGCCCTGTTTCTGCCGCCGTACTGGATGGACTGCAGGAAGGTCCAGAGTCTTCTGTCGGCGCCCTCGTCGCGGATCTTCGTCTGGATCACGTCCATATTATATAAGAAAGAGGGTTCGACCGAAGTCGTCTGACCGTTTCCGTAAAGAGGATAGTGATCGTAAGAAATGTAATCGGTTTTCACCGAAGAGATCCAGCGCGAAAGATAAGCGTCGTATTTGATCGGGGTCGATCCGCCGAGCTGCGCGCCGCCCGCGATCACCGGGAAAAGATTTACGTAAAACATAAGATCGGGCGCCGCCTGTTTGAACACCTTTTCGGCAAAGCCCAGAGTTTCGAAAAGTTCCGCGCTCGGTTCGTCGCGGACCATAAAGCCGTACAACGCGTCCGCATATTCGCTTTCGGTGTACATTTTTATCAGATCCTTCACCTTTTCCACGACTTCGCTTTCCGTTTTTACGCCGCTGTCCACAAGCGTTTTCGCTCCGAAGAGATAATCTCTCACCTGGCTGTCTCCGATCACGTGCCGGATCCCCACTTCGTGCGCAGCTCTCAGAGCTTTCAGGTTATAACCCGATCTCCCGTCAATCATCACGTCGTAACCGGGGAAGGCGATCGTGATTCCCGCCGCCGCGATGTCGCGGTATTTTTCGAGAAACTCCTCGTCCGTCATCGGGCGGGAAGAAACCTTTTTCCCCTCGTCGTCATAGGTGCAGATGTTATCCGAGACCCCTACCCACATGCCGATATCGTAAGTTTCGTCCGATTCGTAAACGGGTTTTTCGGGTTCCTGATCCTGATTCTTTTTGCCGCAGGCGGAAAGCCCGCAAAGCGCGATCGTCGTAGCAGCCATCATCATCGCCAATAATTTTTTCATTTTCTCCTCTTTTTCCGCCGGTTTTTTTTGCCGGCGTTATTTATTGAAGTTTTTCGACGTCAAAACCCTGCTAAAAATAAACAAAGTTTAAATTGAAAAACCAAATCAATCGATTTCCGCTAATAGAATACCACACAATATCCTGTTTGTCAATACCTTTTTGAAAAAAAGTTTATATTCGACAAGAATTTCTTGCGGAAAATTTATATCATATTTCACCTTCACCCGCGCCCGAACGATAAGAATAGAAACAAAGTTTCAATTTTCGGCTTCGTTTATCGGAAAAAGGGCAAAAAATAAAAACGAGCCCGAAAGCCCGTTTTCGTTTTTCGTCGATATTCCGTTTTCCGAAGAGATTTTTAAAACACCAGTCGGATATAATGGTTTTTCTCCTCGCCCGCCTTTAAAACCGGCTTCAGGAAACCCGGCATGTTGATCGCGTTCGGCGCGAACTGCGGTTCAAGCGCAACGCCGCCGCGTGCCGACGGATCCGGCTCGTTCCGCTTGTCTTCTCCGCCCGCGCCCGAATAAAGCTGCATGGCGGGCATATCGGTATAAATATCCCCTTTTATCCCCGTCTCCGTTCCCCGGATCGTTGCCGCATGCTCGCCGCAAAGCATGAAGTTATGATCATAGATCCCGCCGTCCGGCAAGTCGCGGTCGACCCGCTTTGCCGTTCTGAAATCGAAAGGCGTTCCCTCTACGGGAAGAACGCTTCCGAGGGGAATCAGTTCCTTATCGACAGGCGTATAGCCGTCGGCATAAATCGCGAGCACGTTCGAATTCGCGCCGCCGACCTGTCCGTTCAGATTGAAGTAAAAATGATGGGTAGGAGCGAACAGCGTATCTTTATCCGAAGTCGCGGTATATCCGATCGTAAACGTTCTGCCGACCAGCGTGAATTTCACGGTAAACAGCAGATTGCCGGGATATCCCTCTTCGCCGTCCGGCGAGCGATACGTCATCTTCACGCCGTCCGCGATCTCTTCCGCCGTAAAAAATTTATGATTAAACCCTTCTTTCCCGCCGTGAAGCTGATTTTTCCCTTCGTTTTTTGTCAGGCGGAAGGTTTCGCCGTTCAAGGTAAATTCCGCGTTCGCGATCCTGTTCGCAACCCTTCCGATCGCTCCGCAGACATACCCGGGGCGCGTTTTATAATCTTCCGCCCTTTCGAAGCTCTGCACGATTTCCACGCCGTCGACGAGAATGCTCTGAACCGCCGCACCGAAATCGATCACGCTCACCGTAACGCCGTCGCCGGAAAGAGTATATTTATAAACATCTTTACCGTTAACCGTTCCGAAAAATTCTTTTCTCATAATCGTACGCCCGTCCGCTCAGTTTTCCGTTCCTTCGTCGCACCAGAAACAGCGGACGATGCCCCGCCGATCCCGATAATACTTCGGAGCGATCGATTTTTCCGTCAGAGAAATACAATGCGGATTTTTGCAGGCGCAATTCTTTTTAACAATCTCTCCCTTTTCGCGCGGGAGATCTTTTTCGTCCTTTTCGGCAAGAAGTTTCCGGATGAGCGCCATCCTCATGAATCTGCCGCAACGGGTCTGTTCGAAATAACAGGCGCGCTTGTCTTTGTCCACCCCGACGGTGATTTCGTTCACACGCGGCAGAGGATGAAGAACGATCATATCCTCTTTGGCAAGCTTCATCTTCTCTTCGTCCAGAACATAGATCCCGCTTAAGCGGTTATACTCTTCTTCGCTCGCGAAACGCTCTTTCTGGATCCTCGTCATATAAAGGATATCCACTTTCCCGATCGCCTCTTCCAGAGACGGGATTTCTTCGCAGGGGATCCCCTTTTCGTCTATGTACTCTTTTTTCACGAAATCGGGAAGAGCCAGCTCTTCCGGAGAGATCAGCACGTATTTCGTGCCTTTATAACGGGACATCGCGTGAATGAGCGAGTGCACCGTTCTTCCGTATTTCAGATCGCCGCAAAAACCGATCGTAAGATTTTCGAACCCGCCTTTCTCTTTTTTGATCGTAAGAAGATCGGCAAGGGTCTGCGTGGGATGGTAATGCCCGCCGTCGCCCGCGTTGATCACGGGAACGAGAGAATGCTCGATCGCCACGTTCGGCGCACCCTCTTTCGGGTGGCGCATGGCGATGATATCCACATAGCCGGAAACGACGGAGATCGTGTCCGCAAGGGTCTCGCCTTTCGTCGCGGAACAGGAATTGGGATCGGAAAAACCGATCACGTTGCCGCCGAGCGAAACCATGGCGGATTCGAAACTGAGCCTGGTTCTCGTGGACGGTTCGAAAAAGAGGGTCGCAAGCGTTTTGTGCTTGCAGCATTCGTTATATTTTTCCGGGTTTGCCATCATATCTTCGGCAACGGAAACGAGTTCGTCGATCTCTTCCGTCGTGAGGTCGAGAATATCGAGAACGTTTTTCATAGACGATTATTTCCTCCCGATCCAACTTTCGTCGGACGGATTGTTGCGGAAAGCGATCAGTCTTTCCACGTCCGCCCTGTCGATATACCCTTCTTCCGCCGCGGTCTCGGCTATCACGTCGAAATTCGTAAGGCTCACGTTTTTCACGTTTGCCTCTTTCAGCCGTTCAAGTCCCTTTTTCATGCCGTAGGTGAAAATGCTGACGATGCCGAGGACTTCCGCGCCCGCCGCTCTTAAAACGTCCACGACTTCGAGAACGCTTCCGCCCGTGGAGATCAGGTCTTCCACCACTACGACCTTTTCCCCTTTTTCGAGTTTTCCTTCGATCTGGTTCTGTCTGCCGTGATCTTTCGCGCCCGAGCGCACGTATCCCATCGGCATGCCGAGGATATGCGCCGTGATCGCCGCGTGCGCGATGCCTGCGGTGGAAGTTCCCATCAGAACTTCCGCATCGGGGTATTCTCTCTTTATCGTTTCTGCAAGGGCGTTTTCCACGTCGTTTCTGACAGCCGGCGCGGTGAGCGTAAGGCGGTTATCGCAATAAACGGGGCTTTTGATACCGCTCGCCCAGGTGAACGGTTCATCCGGGCGGAAAAATACCGCGCGGATGGATAAAAGATCTTTCGCTATCGTCTTTTCGGTCGTTTTCATTTCTCTGTATCTCCTCTCCCGTTTCCGGGAATCGTATTTTTCGTTTGTCGTTTTCTTTCCGGAAATTATTCGTCGTAGCCGAGAAGGAACTGACGGCAGCATTTCGTATATGCCGCAACGGGATCTTCCGCCGCCGTGACCGGTCTGCCGACCACGATATAATCGGAACCGAGCTCTCTCGCCTTCAGAGGCGTCGTCACACGCTTCTGATCCCCCGTTTCGCCGCCCGCAAAGCGGACGCCCGGCGTTACGGTCAGGAAATTTCCGCCGCATTTCGCATGCACTTTGCCCGCCTCGAGCGGGGAACAGACAACGCCGTCAAGTCCGGCGTCCGCCGCGTTTTTCGCATAGGACATCACGACTTCGTCGATCGGCTTGTCGATCAGAAGTTCGTTTGCGAGCATCGTCTGATCGGTGCTCGTAAGCTGGGTCACGGCGATGAGGATCGGTCTCGTGCCATCCTCGCGCGTGAGCCCCTCCAGCGCGGCTTTCATCATCGCGCTTCCGCCCGCGGCATGGAGATTGCACATATCCACGTCCAGCGAAGAAAGCACTTTCATCGCCTTTCTCACCGTGTTCGGAATATCGTGCAGTTTGAGGTCGAGGAAAATCTTGTGTCCTCTCGCCTTGATCTCTTTCACGATCGAAGGTCCCTCGGCATAGAAAAGTTCCATTCCGATCTTCACGAAAGGTTTTTCTTTGCCGAAACGATTCAAAAATTCGAAAACTTCTCTGCCGCTCGCAAAATCGAGGGCAACGATCACGTCTTTAGCCATTGTGTGCCGCTCCTATAATATCTTTCAGATTCGTTATTCCGTATTTTTCCATCGCCGCGGGAAGAGATTCCACGATCTCCTTGCTCGCGTAAGGGTTCAGGAGGTTCGCCGTACCGACGCCCACCGCCGTGGCGCCGGCAAGCATCATTTCGATCACGTTTTCCGCACTGTCCACGCCGCCGATCCCGACGATCGGGATCTTCACCGCCTCGTATACCTCATATACCATGCGAAGGGCGACCGGGAACAGCGCCTTGCCCGCATACCCCGCGATCTTTCTCGCGATCACAGGTTGTTTTTTCTTTAAATCGATGCGCATGCCCGTCATCGTATTGATAAGGCTCACGCCGTCCGCACCGCCGTCTTCGCAGGCTTTCGCAATGGAAACAATGTCCGTCACATTGGGAGAAAGTTTCACGATAACCGGCTTATTGACGGCTTTCTTCACCGCTTTTGTCACCTCGTAAACGTTCTGACAGGACATTCCGAGCGCCATGCCGCCGTGGTCCACATTCGGGCAGCTCACGTTTACTTCGAGGATGCCTACCTGTTCCTCCGCGTCGAGTTTCCGGCAGGTCTCCACGTATTCGTCAACCGAAAAACCGCCCACGTTCGCGATCACTTTTTTGCGGAAAAACTTTTTCATTTCGGGCAATTCGTGCGCGATCACGTGATCCACCCCGGGGTTCTGCAATCCGATGGAATTGATGATCCCCGTCTCCCCGTCCGCAATGCGCGGCGTGGGATTGCCGAAACGGGGTTCTGCCGTCGTTCCTTTAAAGGAAAACGAACCTAAAATATTGATGTCGTAAAGCTCGGCAAATTCTTTCCCGTAGCCGAAAGTTCCGCTTGCCGGGATCACGGGGTTATCGAGTTCAAGCCCGCAAAGATCGACTTTCGTGTTTACCATACGATTTCCTCCCTTTCGAGAACCGGTCCGTCTTTACAGATCCGTTTGCTTCCGTATTTCGTCTTGCAGGAACACCCCATGCAGGCACCGAATCCGCATCCCATGCGCTCTTCGAAACTGTATTCGCCGCCGCCCTTCGCAATGCTTTCGATCGCACGGAACATCGGCATGGGACCGCACGTATAGAAAAAGGTGTAATCGAGATCTTTCATCGCGTCCGTCACGAATCCTTTTACTCCGACGCTTCCGTCTGCCGTTGCGACGATCGTTTTCACGCCGAGCGCTTCGAACTTCTCCCGGTAAAACACCTCGGCTGCCTTGTTGAAACCGAGAACGACGGTCGGAACGACACCCTTTTTCAGCAGATCCTTGCAGAGCTTGTACATGGGCGGAACGCCGACGCCGCCCCCGATCAGAAGGGGACGATCCCCGCTTTTCGAAAGATCGAAGCCGTTGCCGAGCCCGACAAGCATATCGAACTTTTTCCCCGGCTCCGTCAGGCTCAGAATCTCCGTACCTTTTCCCACGACCTTGTAAATGAGGGTAAGCTTCCCGTTTTCCGCATCGCACACGGAAAGAGGGCGGCGCAGATAACAGCCTTCGATCGCCACGTTCACGAACTGTCCGGGGTTTCCGATCGCCGAAACGTCGCCTTCGAAAACCGCTTCGTACACATGATCGGCGATGTTCCGATTTGACAAAAGCGTTAATATTTCCTTTTTCATGTCTCTCCTTTTCCTGATACCCTGTTGCGGGTAAACGCGTTCCGCCTTCGTTTTTTACGAATCGATCGTCGAAACGCAGAGGGTCGTTTCTTCCAGCACGTCGAGCAGAACTTTTACCGTATCGAGCGCGGTGAACATGGTAATGTTGTTCTCCGTCGCCACGCTTCTGATTTTATAACCGTCCGTATTCTGCCCGTTGTTCGTCACGTCGCTCGTATTGATTACGTAAGCAATGTGTCCTTGCCGCAAAGCCGTCTGAATGTCCTGCGACCCGTCTCCTATTTTGCCCAGTATTCTCGTTCTGATACCGTTTTCTTTCAAAAACCGCGCCGTTCCGCTCGTCGCCTCGATATTAAAGCCGAGGTTGTAAAATCTGCGGATCAGCGGAAGGGCTTCTTCCTTGTCGTGATCGCACACGGTCACGAAGACCGTGCCGTAGTTCTGCAACTTCATGCCGGAAGCCTGCAACGCCTTATACAAAGCGCGGTTCAGCTTGTCGTCGTAGCCGATCGCTTCGCCCGTCGACTTCATTTCCGGCGAAAGATAAGCGTCGAGCCCGCGGATCTTGCTGAAGGAAAATACCGGCACTTTCACGTAACGTCTCTTTTTCTCTTCGGGATACAGACCGAAAATCCCCTGCTCTTTCAGCGATTTGCCGAGAATGACCTCCGTCGCGATGTCCGCAAGGGAAAAACCCGTCGCCTTGGAGAGGAAAGGAACCGTTCTCGATGATCTCGGATTCACTTCGATGATATAAACGTTCTCGTTTTTATCCACGATGAACTGAATGTTGTAAAGCCCCACGATTCCGATGGCAAGCCCGAGTTTTTTCGCGTATTGCAGAATTACCCCTTTTACCTTGTCGGAAATGCTGAACGGCGGATACACGCTGATGCTGTCGCCGCTGTGAATGCCCGTTCGTTCCACAAGCTCCATGATACCGGGCACGAAAACGTCTCTGCCGTCGCAGATCGCGTCCACCTCGACTTCTTTTCCGATGATATATTTGTCCACGAGCACGGGTCTGTCCTCGTCGATCTCCACCGCCGTTTTCAGATAATGGCGAAGCCCTTCTTCGTCCGCCACGATCTGCATCGCCCTTCCGCCGAGCACGAAGGAAGGTCTCACAAGCACGGGATAACCGATCTCTTCCGCGACCTTCACCCCTTCTTCGATCTTCGTGACGGCTTTTCCCTTCGGCTGGGGAATGCCGAGTTTCAGAAGCAGTTTTTCGAACGAATCTCTGTTTTCCGCCTTGTCGATCGCGTCGCAATCGGTTCCTATAATTTTAACGCCGCGCTTTGCGAGAGGCTCGGCAAGATTGATCGCCGTCTGTCCGCCGAGAGAGGCGATCACCCCTTCCGGCTTTTCGAGATCGATGATATTCATCACGTCTTCCGGCGTCAGAGGTTCGAAATAAAGTTTATCCGAAGTCGTGTAATCGGTAGATACCGTTTCGGGGTTATTATTGATGATAATCGCCTCATAGCCGGACTTTTTGATCGTCTGCACGGCGTGCACCGTAGAGTAATCGAACTCTACGCCCTGCCCGATACGGATGGGACCCGCGCCGAGCACCACGATTTTTTTCTTGTTTCCGTCCGTGCGCGATTCGTTTTCTTCCGCATAGGTCGAGTAAAAATACGGGATATAGGCGTCGAACTCGGACGCGCACGAATCGATCGCTTTATACACCGGGCGGATATTTTTCCCGAGACGGAAATCGGTCACCTCGTCTTCCGTGACCTTCCACAGCCGTGCGATCTCTTTGTCCGAAAACCCATAGCGTTTGGCTTCTTTCAGTTCCGCCGCGTCAAACGGCGCCGCGGCGAGAGATTTTTCGATTTTTACGATATGCGCGAGCTTATCGATAAACAGGCGGTCGATCTTCGTCGCCGCGAACAGCGTTTCGGTCGTTTCGCCCCTTCTTAAAAGTTCGGTCATGGCAAACAGTCTGTCGTCCGTCGCCTCGGCGATATAATTTTTCAATTCGGCGGTCGTCATTTTTTCCGTCTTTGCCGACCACAGATGAGAGGCGCCGATCTCGAGGGAACGCACCGCTTTTAAAAGGCTCTCCTCGATCGTTCTGCCCACGCTCATCACCTCGCCCGTAGCCTTCATCTGCGTGGAAAGGCGGTTGCTTGCCGAGGAGAATTTGTCGAACGGAAAACGCGGCATTTTCGTGACCACGTAATCGAGGGCGGGTTCGAAACTCGCCGGGGTGTTCGGCAACACGATCTCGTCCAGCGTAAGCCCGACGGCGATCTTTGCCGAAACGCGGGCGATGGGGAATCCGCTCGCCTTGCTCGCAAGCGCGGAAGAACGGGAAACCCTCGGGTTTACTTCGATCACGTAATAGCGGAAGGAATCGGGATCGAGCGCAAACTGTACGTTGCACCCGCCTTCGATCTTCAGGCTCCGGATGATCTTCAGCGCGCTGTTTCTGAGCATCTGATATTCTTTGTTCGTCAAAGTCTGGCTGGGGCACACGACGACGGAATCGCCCGTGTGAACGCCGACGGGATCGATGTTTTCCATGTTACAGACAACGATCGCCGTGTCGTTTTTATCCCGCATGACTTCGTATTCGATTTCTTTGTATCCCTTTACGCTCTTTTCGATAAGCACCTGATGCACGGGAGAAAGCTCGAGGGCGTTTTCCATCATTTCGAGGAACTCTTCTTCCGATTCCGCAAAGCCGCCGCCCGTTCCGCCAAGGGTAAACGCCGGGCGCAAAACGACGGGATATCCGATATCTTTCGCCGCTTTCAGCCCCTCTTCCACCGAATTTGCGATCTCCGACGGGCAGACGGGTTCGCCGATGCTCTGGCAAAGTTCCTTGAACAATTCCCTGTCCTCGGCGCGCTCGATGCTTTCGCTCTTCGTGCCGAGCAGTTCCGTTCTGCACTCGCGCAGTACCCCTTTCTTTTCGAGCTGCATGGCGAGGTTCAGCCCCGTCTGCCCGCCGATGGACGGAATGATCGCGTCCGGGCGCTCGTAACGAATGATCCTCGCAACGTATTCGAGGGTAAGCGGTTCCATATATACTTTGTCGGCGATCTGCGTGTCCGTCATGATCGTCGCGGGGTTGGAATTGCAAAGAACGACTTCGTAGCCTTCTTCTTTCAAGGCGAGGCAAGCCTGCGTGCCGGCATAGTCGAACTCCGCCGCCTGACCGATCACGATCGGTCCGCTGCCGATCACCATTATTTTTTTCAGATCTTTTCTCTTCGGCATGATCGTTATCTCCTTTTCTGCATTTCGTCGGTGAACATACGGAACAGATATCCGCTGTCTTCGGGACCGGGTGCGCTTTCGGGGTGATACTGCACCGAGAACACGCCGTCCTTTTCGCAACGCAGCCCTTCTACCGTTCCGTCAAGCAGATTCACGTGGGTGATCTCAAGCCCCGTTCCTTCCACGGAAGCGGTATCTACCGCGTAGCTGTGGTTCTGCGAAGTGATCTCCACTTTCCCCGTCAATAAGTTCTTTACCGGGTGATTTCCTCCCCTATGCCCGAATTTCAGTTTATATGTTTTCGCGCCGTAAGCAAGGGCGATCATCTGATGCCCGAGGCAGATCCCGAAAATCGGAAGTTTGCCGCGGAGGTCTTTCACAAGGGAAATAACGGAAGTCACGTCCTCCGGATCTCCCGGTCCGTTCGAGAGGAACAGTCCGTCCGGGTTACGCTTTAAAACTTCTTCCGCCGTCACGGTGCACGGAACGACGGTCACGTCGCACCCGCAGCGATTGAGAGAACGCACGATATTCAGTTTAATGCCGCAGTCCACCGCCACGACGTGGTAAAACGGTTTCTCCGCGGGAGAAAACCATGCTTTTTTGCTCGTTACGAGGGGCACTGCGTCATGCGGGACGGGAGTCGCGAGAATTTTCTTCACGCCTTCTTCCGCTGGAACGTTCACGTCGGTGAGAATACCGCGACGGCTGCCGAAATCGCGGATGCTGCGGGTAAGCCGCCTTGTATCCACCCCTTCGATCGCGGGAATGCCGAATTTTTTCAGCTTATCCGACAGCGTTTCCCTGCTGCGGAAATTGGACGGATGCGGATTGTATTCGCCGACAACGATCGCGCCGATCGTCGGTTTCTTCGTTTCGTCGTCATCCGCGTTGATCCCGTAATTGCCGATCAGCGGATAAGTGAACACAACTGCCTGATAGGTATACGAGGGATCGGAAACGATCTCCTGATACCCCACCATCGAAGTGTTGAAAACGACTTCGCATACTCTCTCTTCGTCTGCGCCGAACCCGTAGCCGTAATATTCGCTTCCGTCTTCCAGGATCAGTTTTCTGTCATATTCTCTTGCCATACCGTTTTTCCTCCGAGTACCGTCTTCATGCATTTTCCGTAAACCGTTCTTCCCGCGAACGGCGTGCTTTTCCCTTTCGAAACAAAGTTTTCGGGATCGATTTTATAAGGAGTTTCCGTTTCGAAAACCGTATAGTCTTCTTTTTCGAGCCCGATCCCGAACCGTTTGCGCGGGTTCAGGCACAAAAGCTCCGTCAGTTTCCCGAGCGTCAGGATCCCCTCTTTCACCAGATAAGTATACAAAACCGGGAATGCCGTTTCGATCCCCGAAATTCCGAAAGAGCTTTTCTCCAGCCCGCGCGATTTTTCTTCCGCGGAATGGGGAGCGTGGTCGGTCGCGATCATGTCGATCGTTCCGTCGAGAACCCCTTCGATCAACGCGTCTCTGTCCTTTTTCTCTCTCAAAGGCGGATTCATTTTGAATCTTCCGTCCTCTTCGAGATCGTCTTCCGTTAAAACGAGATAATGGGGGGCGGTCTCGCAGGTCACGTCCACCCCTTCCCGCTTCGCCCTGCGGATCAGCTCCACGCTCTCTTTTGCGGAAACGTGACAAACGTGATAGGAAACGCCCGTTTTCTTTGCAAGCGCAAGATCCCTTTCGATCTGCGCGTATTCGCTTTCGGAAGAGATCCCCCTGTGCCCGTGCGCTTTCGCATAGGCGCCGGCATGAATATATCCGCCGAATAACAGGCTTTCGTCTTCGCAGTGCGCCGCGATGATCTTGCCGAGCTTTTTCGCCCTTTCCATGGCAAGGATCATCGTTTCTTCCCTCTGCACCCCTTTTCCGTCGTCCGAAAAGGCGCACACGTAAGGAGCGAGGGCTTCCATATCGGAAAGATCTTCTCCTTTTTCCCCTTTCGTGATCGCCCCGTAAGGCAAAACTTTGATCGCCGCGTCTGTCCGGATGATCGCAAGCTCTTCTTCGAGATGTTCTCTCGTATCCGGAACGGGATTTAAATTTGGCATGGCACACACTGCGGTATATCCGCCGCGCGCCGCCGCCCTGCTTCCAGAAGAGATACTCTCCTTATAAAAAAATCCCGGTTCTCTCAAATGGACGTGAACGTCGCAAAAACCGGGAAAAATAATAAAGCGATCGGAAACAACGGATAAAACGCCTTTTCCGCGGAAGAATTCCGCCAAAGGCTGCTTTAAAACCTGTTCCGTCGCCATCGTTATCGACATAACTTCTCCTTGCCCGCCGGAACGGAGAGAAAAATCGCATAAAAAAATCCTGCCGTAACCGACAAGACATCAGACTTCATGCAAAGACACACGCCGCGTCCTTAAAAAAGAACGACCGCGCCGCCCGATTCAGCTGTCAATCTTGACGGTCTCTCTGTACCGACTTAAAAACTGTAATTGTATTATATCATCCTTCTCTTCTCCTGTCAATCCTTTTTCCGCTCTTTCCGAAACATTTTCTATTTTTTAAGGTTTTTGTGAAATATCGATATCCGACATCTGAGCAGTTTTTATTCCTGTCACAGGCAAGTCGGCTCATTCTTTCGTTTCTCTTTTTCCCGGTATAAAATTTCAATTTTTTCGGTATCGTCTGATCCAAATGATAAAGCAGTAATATCCGACAAAAATAAAATTGCTTCTCCGTCTTGTTCGCCGAACTCATTAACCGACTGAACAGTAAGCCCTTCTTTTGTTATTTCGGAAATAAACCCGACCGCATCTTGCAAACCACTGTCACAAAGTTCGATTTCGCAAACTTTATTATGATATTTAGCATAATCAAGCATTTCTTTTAAAGATGTAAATTCATTCTTTTCCGCAGATTTGTTGCGGTACTCGTCAAGAATACTTAAAGCCTGCAAATATTCAGAATTTGTTTCGATTTTTATGAGTTTTCTCAAAGATATATACTCGCTACCGTCAATTTGACCGTATTGGTTATAAGAGGTAGCAAAAATACAGTCCCGATTAAATTTGTTTATTTTTACGACTTGAAATTTGTCAGTATCTGCTTCGTCCGTAAAAAGGGCGCACATTGCTTTTGTTTGCATTACTTGACTTAAAATTTCTTCTATCATTCTATCACTCATTTTATTCACCCGATGTTTTTATTTTTCAATCACGCCATTCAGGAACTAACGGTTGGGAAAGCTTACATTATATCCCATTTCTTCCATCTTTTTTACATTTTTTACAGATAAATATATCGTACACGTATAACGACCGAACCTGCATTCCCTCATCGCATAATCATCGGTACTTTTTAAAATAAATTTCATCATCCTTTCGTTGGGAATATTAAAATACAGGTTGGCAGGGTAAGAACATTTACATTCTTTTATGTCGTTACCATCAAGCGACCATATTTTTCGCCACAATCTTTTGACAACTATTTTTTCCTTCGTTACAACTACTTTTTTAGTAAAAACAAATGCAGAAAGAAAAAACAGAAACCAAACACACAGAAAAGCGCAACCAAAAATCTTTAACGCCATCGGATGATCTTCAGACTGACCGGCAAGACTGCTCATAACCAGACTGAAAGAACACATCAGAATAATCAAAACAGTCCAAAATATCGCGACAAATAACTTTTCATAAAAACCATTTCTGAATTTTAACATCATTTCATACCTCAATACGCCCAAAACCGATAGTGTAAAATATTTTGTGTAAACACTCTCTGAAAAAAAGACAAGAGAGTTAAAACCTTGTATAATGTTAAATAACCAAAAAAACAACAAACACAAGGAATAACTCTCTTATGTCT